>JAZURH010000343.1:0-3073 GCA_045606125.1 Lentisphaeria bacterium
TGACATGGAGACAAACCGATGCCGGGAACGATGCGTTCCCCTCCGCCAGCACCCTTTATCTGCCTTTTAAGCGTTGCAGTGAACTGCCCGGTACTTCCCACATAATTCATTGGGCTTGCAAATGAAAGCCACTTCCCCCTAAGCCATTGCCCCCAATCCTGTCCCACATTCTGACGGGATTGATTCATATCGGGATAAACTGCGGCTGAAAACATGATCCTGCTCTTGGCTGTCCTCGCCGCATTGAGCATTTCAGCAAGGACAGTATTTATACAGGCAACGCGGAACTCAAGCCATTTACTGCGCAGTTCACCGCTTTTTACATCATCAGGCCAGCGTCGGCATATTGTTCCTGCATATTTTTCAAAGGCAGAACGGCAGCTGCTGCAGAAGCAGCTGTCACTTCCCGGATACCTTATTCTGTCGAAGTGCAGACCATCCACACTGTTTCTTGCCACTATATCCGCTGCCAATCTTGCAAGCAGCCTCCTGTTGGAGGCATTTACAGGGCATAGCCATCTCAATGTTTTTCCAGCACTGTCCTTTTGCAGTCGTCCCTCCTGATTCCACCGGGTAAGGACTTCAGGTGGAGCATCCTCAACATCCAGACAATTCATCCATGCATGCACCGCAATGCCACGCCCATGAGATGCGGCAACGCACTCTGCAAGTCCATTACCCCTGTTGTCCGTGACTATTCGGCTGGGATATGCAGTAAAGTAAGCCGCAGCAGCCATTGGAAAGACTACATTTATATTTCCTGACACAAGCAAGGGAACTGTCCCCTTCCAGCCCCTGCCTGGAAGTCCGTTTGGATTCTGACACCATATCCCCCGCAATTCTCCGGCACGGTTGGCCGTTTTGGCTGATGAATCTCCTGCAGCATTCTGCCTGATATCATTGCACAATTCTATGCAGTCAGCATATCTGCCCTGAAAAAACGCATTGCGGGCCTCATCATAGCGCCTGCTGACAGTGCCGGATGACTTACGGACACTATTTCTGCAAAATGTACCGGTTGAACTCAAAACTGCAGCAGCCCCAGTCTTATCCACACCGGAAACAAAGCGGGACAGAACGCGAAGCCAGAATCTTCCAGCCCCAATAGGATCCTGGTTGAGACAAGTATGGGTCATCCAGAATCCGGATTTATTTTCCAGAACGGCAGGTTTACCGATACTGCGTCCGGAACTGCTTCCCCAATATGCCAGTACCTTTGTCCCCTGGGGCACTACATCCACTGAAATTATGGATGAAGTAGAATGTCTGAAACTCCGTCCTCCCGGAATTGCCGCCGTCGGCACTACGCAGTCTGCAGAAGAACCGGTGCCACTTAATTTCACATATTTTCCCAGCGGTGTACCGAACTGGGCCGCAATGCGGGGTGACAACGCATGAAAAAGCCCTGCCTTACAACCGCTTCTCATACATGAAACAAGGGTTGCCGTCTGCCCGCTGTCCAATGCTTCCGGGCAAGGGACAAGAAGCATTTTATAAAGGCGCAATGTACTGTAGGCCAAATCGTCTCCATCTATCACAGCCGGCATTATTCCATGGGAAGCCAGGGCGTCATTCAGGTTCCTTGCGCTTACCAGCGGAATGCGGCCCTGTTTTGGATTGCCATAGGGACGAAGTATGGCAATGCTGGCATTGGGACGAAGAAATTCCGCTCTGGCAATAAACATTCTGGAAATGCCCGAAGCGCCTTTCCACATCACAAGCCTGAGTGTATTGCAGCGGCTCCAGGTGGAACTGCCGGCACCTTCCATGCGGAATCTTGTCTTCGGTATGTACACTTCATGCCAGACCCCATTTGAACTTACCTCATATTCTGCGGCATGCCAGACATTTCCGGCACGGACATATACGGAGAACTGATTCACTATCTCCATGTTATTGCAGCATAGTATAAGCTTCAATCCGGCAGTTTGCGATAAATCAAGATTCAAGGGAATGTCCCATGAAGCTCTTTTGCAGTCAGGCGATGCGGTAAACACACAGGACAATTCCAGTCCCCGCATGCCCCCCCCAATATCACGCACTTCCTGGACATTGGCTGCGCCGCCAGGCCTTGCTGTTGCTCCGGCACGGACAAGGTCAATACTCTGCCCCCAAAGCATCATACAGCAAAACGCGAAAAATAAAATAAAAAACTTCATATCCACCTGCCGCCAATACAATCCATAAGCAATGAGGCTGTAACTTCCGCTCTGCGCCGCCATGTCATCATGGAGGCATGCTTCACACCGGCTTCCCTGAGTTCTTCACGCAGTCCTTTGCTGGAAACTATCCTTTCCATAGCCATGGAAAGTGAATCATGATCCCCGACCTCAAATGAAAGTCCGGCTCCACCACCGGTCTCCATAAGCGCAGGAATATTGCTGTGTATCACAGGAGTTCCGGACGCCATGGCTTCAAGCACCGGCAGCCCGAACCCCTCTTCCAGTGAAGGAAAAATTAAAGCCAATGCATTTTTATACAGTGAATGAAGGACATCATCCCCCGTCCTGCCAATCCAGATTATGCGTTCAGGGAAGCGTCTTATTATCCTGATCAGATCGTCGCATTTCCACCCTGCACGCCCTGCGATCACAAGTTTATGCCGACTGCTGCCGCCCAGCAATGCTGAAAACAGAGTCATTAGTCCCTTTTTGGGTTCAAGATTGCCGACAAACAGAAAATATTCACCGGGAACGCAATCCGGCAGCCTTCCGCATGGCGCAGCAAACTTTTCAAAATCCACGCCAAGATTTGCCACAGTAATGTCGACATCCGGGAAAAGCCTCCTGGTGCAATCAGCCACATGTCTTGTGGATACCACCACATGCCCTGCCCTCTTTATGCTGCGCGGAAGGAAAGTCCTCATCTGAACTGCATTTTTCCACGAACACAAATCAGGCCGCGTAAGCGCTATCACATCATGCACATTAAGCAAATAGGGCATACGGGCAAAAAGTGGCGCCGTATAGGCCATGGCATACAGAACACTGCACTTCATAAACGGAAGCGCGCACTGCTGCCAGGCTATTCGCACTGCGGCATGCCGTTTAAAAAAACCGGCCTCAAGACATCT
>JAZURH010000344.1:0-9501 GCA_045606125.1 Lentisphaeria bacterium
CCCCCAACGCGCGCGAACTGCTATGGGACGAATGTGACCTTAGGTGCTTAGGTGCTTAGTTATTTTTCGAAAATTATTTTGATTATGATGCAGAAAAATTATGGGACAGTAGTGATTTTTTTTGCGACTTCTTGATTTTTCAGGAGCATGACTTAAGTTGTGCGGGTGCTGCGGTGCCCGGTCAGTCTGTATTTTTGATTGCATCAAGCAAGTCAGCATGGATTGTAGTTGGATATTCTGAATGTTTTTATCAGGTAATAAAGTATATTATCTAAGGAGAATTGACCATGAAGAAATTTTTTGCACTTGCTATCATGTCGGCTGCATGTCTGTTTGCCCAGACGGCAACTGTTCAGCCCACTGCCGCTGCTACAGCGACTGAGAAGCCCGTATGGATTCTGGATGAGACAAATTGCGAGCCTTCGTTAAAGTATTCCACACGCCAGTTTTTCGGTGATAAAATCGATGTGAAGCCGGCTGAGGGCGGCGGTTTTGTTCTGAAAAGCCCGGCCACTCGTTTCCTGAAGCTTATGCCAGAGCACTGGCTTGTATTTGAACTGGCAAATGTTGAGTCCCTGCCCGGAAAGTATCATGCCTGGTCGCTGCACGCCTTCAAGCCCCTCAACAGCAAGCTTGCCGGAAATGTCACCTCTATTCCCAGCGGGCTTTATACGATCCAGATGCCCGATGTCAAGAAGGACCTCAGTCTTCCAATCAGGTTCTATAACTACAACATGGCTCTGACCTTCAAGTACATAAAGTCAGAAAAAGCTCCTGTCAATTGCATCGGAGTGGAGTTCCCCGCCGGCAAGGAACGCATTGAAGTCGGGGACAAGTTCAAGGTGTTCCTTAAACTTGCGGAACCCTGCGAGGATGTCACATGCAAACTGCTGAGCGATACGGGAAGGGGACCGAATGCCTTTGCAATAAACGGCAAGGATAATGTGGAGATGACACCCATTGACGATGACTGCAAGATCTGGGAAGCCAACATAGATGTCAAATCCCTCCAGGCTGGCAGCTATGGAAAGCGCGCAGTCATGATCAAGGTAAGTGTACTTGGCAGCAGGTTCCATACGCCGCTGTATACATATATACCGTATGGCTTCGGACCCGCCAAAAAATAAGTCCCTGAAATCTGCAGCAATTTTTTTGAACAATCAATAATAGGGAGAAAATCTGAAATGAAGAAGTTTTTTTCAGCGCTTGCCCTAGCGTGTATAGGGGCCTTTGCCATCGAGATGGATGGTAAACTGGATGAGCAGGAGTGGCTTGACGCAAAAAAATATGAAGGTTTCGGAGTCATCGGTGAGGAAAGAGGAAAGGGCACAGTCGAGCAGACCGAGTTTCGCATCGTGTCAAAACCGGATGCAGTCTACATCGGAGTGAAATGCCACGAACCTCTGGCAGAAAAACTGAAGGTCACTCCTCCCGGCGGTGCCTGGGGAACGGATTCAGTTGAGCTTTTCCTTGCACCAAATGGCGGGACTACGGAATACTATCAGTTCCTGGTGACATATACGAATTATACCTATGCCCTGTATTTTGAGGAAGGCGGCAAAATCCGTCCTGATCCTTACGCACCGGTTTGGCAGTCTGCTGTTCATATTGGAGCTGATTTCTGGTCAGCCGAGATCAAGTTCCCACTTGATGCATTCTACATGACACGCCAGAATCTGTGGAGGACAACGTGGCGCATGAATGTCTGCCGTACAAGGCGTATTGGAAAATCACAGCGTACAACATGGTCACCGGTCAAACGCCGTTTCGGCGAGACTTTCAATTTCAGGACAGTGGACGGATTCCCCATGCGCGCTCCTGAAAATGATGTGTACATACGTTCGGCAGTCGGCAAGGTGAATGAGCTTAAGGATGGCAAGCCCATGGGAGCGGTGGAAGTTCAGGTCCAGGTGCCCAAGGCTGCAAAATATGAGTTCTGCGGCAGAAGTTTTGACTTGAAAGCCGGTGTAAACACAATCAATGCTGACTATGTGTTTGAGAAAGAAGGGCGCAATCAGGCGCTTCTTTCATTCAAGCGTGTTTCAGACGGCAAGGTGTTCAGCCGCTATTATCCTATGATCGCCTCATTTGATCCAATAAAGATCAGATTCAAGCTTCCCGAGTACCGCCGCAATTTCTATCCCGGTCAGGATCATACAAAGGTGACCGGAACTGTGGTGCGTACTGGAAATGAACCTGTCACACTTACTTTGAGCGGCGCTGGACTCAAGGAAAAGAAAATAGTCCTCAAGGGCGATAAACTGGATTTCACTTTTGATACAAAGGACATGCAGTATGGTGAGGCGTTCCTTAAGGTCACTTGCGGCAAGTATGAGAAAATCGAAAAGATACGCCGTCTGGAGCCTAAGCCGGAGGGCTATAAAATGTCATGGATTTCAGGTGGAAATCTGATTGTCAACGGAAAGCCGGTCCTGCGCAGAAACATGTATGCAAATTATTACATGGGCGGTGAGGCGATGAAGGAAAAATATGATGCGGACGATATGTGCATCACCAAGGATATCAACGGCATCAAGGGCTGGGTTGAGCCCGCACGTCTGATCAAGGGTATTGAGGCAAGAGAAGCCACCAAGGATGTGAAACCCTGCAAGGAATATTTTGAAAAGCTGGACAAGACCATTGCCAACGGACTTACCGGCAAGGGTGTCTATTACTACATTTCCGACGAGCCGGAGTGCCGCAATGTGTCTCCTGTCTATCTGAAGCACATCTATGACTATCTCTGCGAAAAGGATCCCTACCATGTGGTTCTTATCGGTTCCCGGGCCTGCACCCAGTATCTTGACTGCGCCGACTGGTTTGAGACTCATCCCTACATAAATGTCCGGGATGAAAATGGCAAAAGGGTGTATGACCGTGAGATCAATACCCTTGGAAACTATATTGATGAAATTTCCACTTTGAACAGAAGCGACAAGTGTGTCGGCAGTATGCCCACATCTTTTGCTTCCAGGCAGTCCTCCAAGTTGTCACGCTACCCCAATTTTGTTGAAATGGTGTGCCATACATGGGCTTTCATGATCCGCGGCTGCAAGACGCTGTTCCCATATGCCTACCATGACCTTGGAGACGTTCCCTCCGTTTATGAGGGCATCCGCTACATATTTACATCGGCCGATGCACTTGATGAGTTTATTCTCAATGGAAAGCGCACTTTGCTTTTCCACAATCAGGATACCGGTGCGGCATTGTTTGAACTTGCTGACGGAAACAAGATGTTTGCTGTTGTGAACTACAGCACATCGCCCCAGACAGTGGCGCTGAAAGGTGTCAAGGGCAAGTTCATGGAATTCCGCGGATCCCGCACATTCGACAAGTTTGATAAACTTGAGCTCAAGCCCCAGGAAGTCATCATTGGAACTACTAAGAAGTGTGATGAGGGACTTAAGAGCTATGCGGAAGTGTCTGCTGAGATCGATGCAAAGGAGAAAGAACGCTGCAGTACCGGAAACCTGCTCTTTGAACGTCATGCCGATGTGGAAGTGACAGCCTCCAGATCGACTCCCCGCCTGCCATACAAGATGTTTGACGGTACCAGGGACGTGCTGGCGTTCTACGATACATGGGGCAAGAATAAGTTCTACGAAATCTCTTATCCAAATCCGGATTTCATACCTACTTTCTCCAAAGTCCGCATCTATGGCAACAATCTTGGTACACCCACCATCAAGATACGCAAGCGCGGCAAGTGGGTTACTCTGGAACCGAAGAATACGGTGAAGGAAAAGTACATGGTGGAATTCGATTATGGCGAGGATTTGAGGACTGTCAAGTTCCATATTGATTTCCATGAGAATAGGCTGGAATTGTACGAGATAGAGCTCCATAAGTAACTGGAGCGGATGAAAACGGCTGCTGCGGAAAAAATCTGCAGCAGCTTTTTTATGCCGGTGTCAGAATGATGCAATCCCTGGAATGCGTCGCCGCAGCCTTTACAGTTTTTGCAGCGATTTTATTTCTTGTATGCGTCTTCTTGATTTCCGTAGCCCACAGTTTAAATTGTGAGATAAGTGTTTAAAGTCTGTCGTCGGTGTACGAGAATGCCGGGTGGACGGAGCAAGGTACTGGCGGTCTGCCGCCGCGTGTATTTCATTACGGGAGATAGCATCATGCCATTGATTGAGAAACTTGAGAAGATCAAGATTGTACCGGTTCTGGTTTTGAACAATCTGGAAGAAGGTATGGAAGTATGTGCAGCATTGCATGACAATGGGCTGGCTGCCGCTGAGATCACATTCCGCACTGAAGCCGCAGAATCGATCATACATGAGGCTTCAAAGCGTTTCCCCGATATGGTCATAGGTGCAGGAACAGTCCTGAATGTTGCGGATCTTCACAGAGCGTTCAATGCAGGCGCCAAGTTTGCCGTTGCCCCCGGATTCAATCCCACTGTCGTCAAGGAAGCAAGACGCTGCGGGTTTGATTTTGCCCCCGGAATATGCACTCCCAGTGATGTGGAACAGGCGTTGGAGGCGGGATGCCGCCTGCTCAAGTATTTTCCAGCCGAGGCGGCAGGCGGTACGGCCATGCTGAAATCCATTATTGCGCCTTACAAGCACCTGGGCGTTCGCTTTATGCCTACAGGCGGGATCAAGCCCTCAAATGTTGAAAGCTATCTTGAAATACCTGAAGTGGCCGCAGTGGGCGGCACTTGGCTGAACAAGTGCCCGGTGGAAGTTATCAGGGAGGCTGTGGAAGTTGCAGCAAGATATTCCAAATGATTTTATCCTGAAGGGTAATTAAAATTACCTTCTGCGATAACTTAATTATGGAGGATAGGTGCTCATGAAGATATTTTTTATGATAGCCGTTTTGTTGGTCGCGTGCCTGTTTGCGCAGACAACGGAAACTGCCCAACCGGCTGCTGCTGCGTCGCCTGCGGTGGAGAAGCCTGTATGGATTCTGGATGAGACAAACTGTGAACCTTCGCCCAAGTACTCCAGCCGCCAGTTTTACGGGGAGAAGGTTGATGTAAAGCCTGCAGAAGGCGGTGGCTTTGTGATGTACAGCCAGGCGACACGCTTCCTGAAGTTTATCCCGGAACACTGGCTGGTGTTTGAACTGACTGAGGCCAAGTCTCTTCCCGGAAAATACCATGCCTGGTCGATACATGCTGCCGCAGGCCTTAATTTCAAGCTGGCCGGCAATGTGACTATGATTCCGACCGGGCTTTACACGGTTCAGATGCCGGATGTCAAAAAGGAAATCACTCCTCCAGTCCGGTTTTACAATTACAACATGGCCTTGACTTTCAAGTATGTCAAAATGGAGAAGACGCCTGCCAACTGCGTAGGAGTGGAGTTCACCGCCGGTAAGGATCGCATTGAGGTGGGGGACAAGTTCAAGCTGTTTCTCAGGCTGGCTGAACCCTGCGAGGATGTTACCTGCAAGCTTACGAGCGACACAGGCACAGGCCCCAGGCCCTTTGCCATAAACGGCAAGGACAATGTGGAGATGACGCCCATAGACGATGACTGCAGGATGTGGGAGGCTGAAGTCGATGTCAAGTCCATCCAGTCAGGCAGTTACGGAAAGCGCGCCGTGATGGTTAAAGTAAGTGTTCTTGGAAGCAGATTTCAAACGCCTATCTATACCTACATACCCTATGGATTCGGGCCGGCAAGGAGATGAGCTGCTTTTAGAGGTGGAATGCCTTTTTTAACATTTTGAGAATAGTGGAGAATGTGACATGAAGAAGTTTTTTTCAGTGCTTGCTCTGATATGTTTGGGGGCATTTGCCATTGAAGTGGATGGTAGATTGGATGAAAAGGAATGGCTTGAGGCGAAAAAATATGATGGCTTCGGTTTCCTTGGTGAAGACATGAGAAACGTGGCTGTGGAACAGACTGAGTTCCGCATTGTGTCAAAGCCCGATGCAGTCTATATAGGCGTTAAATGCTATGAATCCCTCATGGATAGACTGAAGGTGGCGAGCTCCGATGGATTCTGGGGGGCGGATTCGGTGGAGCTCTTTCTGGCTCCCAATGGTGGGACCACGGAGTACTATCAGTTTCTGATTACATACGCCAATATCACTTGCGCACTGTATTTTGAGGAAAGCGGTAATATACGTCCTGATCCTTATGCTCCTGTGTGGAAGACAGCGGTCCATTCCGGGCCTGATTTCTGGTCAGCCGAGATCAAGTTCCCCCTTGAGGCGTTTTACATGACCAGGCAGAATCTCTGGAAGACTACATGGCGCATGAATGTCTGCCGTACAAGAACAGTCGGCGAAAAGCAGCGCACAACCTGGTCCCCGGTAAAACGCCGTTTTGGCGAGACCTTCAACTTCAGAAAGGTGGATGGCTTTCCAATGCGCGCTCCCGAAAATGATGTGTTCATACGTTCGGCAGTCGGCAAGGTGAATGAAGTGAAGAATGGCAAGCCCGTTGGTACTGTAGAAGTACAGGTTAATGCGCCCAGAGCAGCTGAATATGAGTTCTGCGGCAGTAAATTCAATCTGAAAGCCGGTGCAAACACCATCAAGTCCGACTACACATTTGATAAAGAGGGACGCAACCAGGTTCTGCTTTCACTGAAGCGTGTTTCCGACGGCAAGGTGTTCAGCCGTTATTATCCCATGCTCGTATCTTTTGAACCCATAAAGATAAGATTCAAGCTTCCTGAATATCGCCGCAACTTCTATCCGGGACAGGATCATACAAAGGTGACCGGAACTGTGGAACGCTCTGGAAATGAACCTGTCACACTGACTTTGACTGGCGCCGGTCTGAAGGAAAAGAAACTTATTCTCAAGGGCGATAAAATGGATTTCACCTTTGATACAACGGAAATGAAGTATGGCGAGGCTTTCCTGAAAGCCACTTGCGGCAAGTATGAGAAGACAGAGAAGATACGCCGTCTGGAGCCCAAGCCAGAAAGCTACAATATGTCCTGGATTTCAGGTGGAAATCTGATAGTCAACGGGAAGCCTGTCCAGCGCAGGAATATGTATTCTGTCTATTACATGGGAGGCGAGGTACTCAAGAAGAAATATGATACAGACGACCTGTGCCTGACCAAGGAAGTGACTTATGTCCAAGGTTGGGTAGAACCCTGCAGGCTCGTTCCGGGAATCGAGGCACGGGAGGCCACAAGGGATGTGAAACCCTGTAAGGAATATTTTGAAAAACTTGACAAGACCATTGCCAATGGACTTACTGGTAAATACGCTTATTATTGCATTTCAGACGAGCCCGAGTGCCGTAATATTTCTCCGGTCTATCTGAAGCACATATATGATTATATTTGCGAGAAGGATCCTTATCATGTAGTTCTCGTAGTCTCCCGTGCATGTTCACGGTATCTTGATTGCGCCGATTGGTTCGAGACTCATCCCTACATCAACGCCCGCGATGAGGATGGCAAGAGGATGTATGACCGTGAAATAAACACTCTTGGAAACTATGTTGAAGAAATATCAAGCCTGAACAGAAGCGACAAATGTATAGGCAGCATGCCGACGGCTTTTGCCTCCCGTTCACATTCGGAGCAGTCCCGCTATCCCAATTTTGCTGAAATGGTGTGCCATACATGGGCTTTTATAATTCGGGGGTCAAAAACGCTGTTCCCGTACGCATACCATGACATGGGAGATGTTCCTTCTGTATATGAGGGTTGTCGCTACATATTCACATCGTCTCATGCGCTTGAGGAGTTTATCCTTCACGGCAAACGCACTTTGCTTTTCCACAATCAGCAAGCCGGTGCCGCATTGTTTGAGCTCGCTAATGGCGAGAAGATGTTTGCGGCAGTGAATTACACTGCTTCGCCTGTGACTGTTTCACTGAAAGGTGTCAAGGGCAGGTTCACGGAGTTCCGCGGCGACCGCAGCTTCAGGAAGTTCAATAAAATTGAACTCAAGCCTCTGGAAGTTATCATTGGAACTACGAAGAAGTATGATGAGGGACTCAAGAGCTATGCTGAAGTGTCAGCTGAGATTGATGCAAAGGAAAAGGAACGCTGCAGCACAGGAAACCTGCTGTTTGAGCGCCATGCAGATGTGGAAGTGGTTGCCTCCAGACCGACTCCCCGATTGTCGTATAAGATGTTTGACGGTACCAGGGACGTGCTGGCCTTCTATGATGTGTGGGGCAAAAACAAGTTCTATGAGATCTCCTTCCCCAAAGTGGATTTCATTCCAACATTCTCGAAAGTTCGCATTTACGGAAACAATCTGGGTACTCCCACCGTCAAGATACGTAAGCGTGGAAAATGGATCACGCTGGAACCGAAGAACACGGTTACGGAGGAGAATATGATAGAATATGACTATGGTGAAGACTTGAGGACAGTCAAGCTGCATATTGATTTCCACAAGCATAATTTGGAACTCTATGAGATAGAATTGCATAAATAATGTGGTCGATGCTGCCGGAATACGGCAGTATCCCAAAATATGAAAAACACCCGATGTGCAATGAAGTGCACCCCAAAAGTTGGACACAACCTTTGGGGTACACTTCAATATGGACGGCGCTTCTGGCATATCTCCTGCTTCGTCTGATCGGCTGGCTCGCAGGCTGGAGGCAGAGTTTTCGCAGGCTTTTCACTTTGATAAAGGGGATGATCTGGAGCCGAAGAAACCTGGTGCTGCTGATTGAATTCATGGATAAAGACATGGGCATGAACGGAAAATCGCCTCCAGTGAGGCTAACCGCCGTGAAGCTCCAATTCGACTTCGGTGACTTATAGTGGAATAAGCCATATTTGACAAAATCACTTTTCCAAATCACAGGGGTGCTCTACCTCAATTTTCCCCAAAAATCCGCTGTTTTGAAAAGTTATGGGATATCTGTGATTTCATCCAGCGATATTTCGTCTTCTGAGTTGCAAATCAGTAAATCCATGCTAATTTTTTGTCGCGTACGTGCTCTCCTTATTTTTTGAATTGGTAGTTCTTTAAAAAAATAGAACACGGATGCATTTCTTCAAACTCAATTGTTCGTCAACAAATTCTGCACATTATCCAAAAAAACAAAAGAGTTTCCCTTCCTAATAGATGATACATAGCCTGCGGCCGTATGCCGTTGGTGTTTGTGCTTGGTGATACACTGAAATTGCGACCTTCTTTGATTGTACCGATGCACACGTTGGCACGCTCATGCCTTGAGCGTCTCTTTTCGTGCATCGGTACAGGTTGTCGCAAACCTCAGTGTATCACGGATTGAGACGCTCTTTTTATGCGCGTGAGCCAGAGGTTTGCCAATGCAAGAGGACAATCAGGAAAAAGAAAAAAAACAACGCAATAACGAAACAGTCAATGCTGGCATGGCAGGTATTGCTGACGATGTAGTTGCTAGGTATGGCAGTGGTGTAAAAGAACACATTGTTGGTTATACAGGTATAGATAATGAATTTGGAACGGCAAACGAGCGGGGATTAAAGCAAATATCACAATATCGTCGTGGCAACCCGAAAACTGACCCAAACTACCGGACCAATACAAAGCAACAGGCTGGTTTTGCCGCCGAGACAAAA
>JAZURH010000345.1:0-6065 GCA_045606125.1 Lentisphaeria bacterium
AGACCGCTTGGCCTCCGACTTTGATTCATCACTCCACCAGCCACTGTCATTTCCTATGAACAAAGTAACTCCCTGCCTCTGGATTATGTAATTGAGTGGTATCTGCTCCGGTCCCGCATGATCAGCTCTGATTGCAGTGACAGTCATATCACCGGCCTGAATCGTGTTTCCGGGTTCCATCAGGTACGGGGTTATTTTCCAAAGATGAAACTCATCCACAGGCTTATACAGACACTTGGTAAGCAGGTCCAATGAATACTGATTTGCATAAAGATCAAGATTGTTCCTGGCGTCGGAATACCCTCCGCTGCGGAAATTCAGTTCCTTTGGGGTAAAATGATCAGTATGACCATGAGTAATAAAAAGATATTTAAGTTTGGCCAGATCTATTCCGTAGGATATGCTCTGGGCATACACATCAGGCCCAAAATCAACCATTGTATCATCATCTATCATGTATGCACAACGATGGCGCAAATCCTTGCCTCCGTTTTCACGGGCCTTTTTGCATCCTTCACATTCGCAGAATATGGCAGGCCAGCCTTCTGCTGCCGCAGTTCCCAAAAAACGCAGTTTCATGTTACTCTTTCCTCATTTAATGGTATTCACATTTTTTTCAAGCGTGACATCGGCAAAACTAATGGTTTCTCCGTTTTTGATCTTCAAAGCAAGAATAGTGTAGAATCTGTCCATGGCATCAGGAATGCGCCCGGCATCAAAGGGCACGCAGATTACAGTGCGCTTTGCAAAAATCCTGTTTCCAGGTATACCACTGATATAACATTCCAGCCGCTGCAATTCATAATTCAGCACAATGGTCCTGGGAACGAACTCCGCTCCCCTGACAGGAGCGTGGGACGCCACTGTTTCAATCAGCGTCAAAGCGGCACGCACAGCCCTGTCATTACACTTCTCACCTCTGGGCATTTTATTCATACCCCTTATCATTGTTATAAACGGCAGATTAGTTAATGCCAACCGCTTTGGATAGTAAGAAAACACCACGCCATCCCTGTCAATGAGCGCTTCTACTTTACCTTCAGAACCAAGGGTGGCAACTGGTTTTCTTTCCTCTATGACAATCTTGACTGTACCGGGCATTATGCGCCTTATTTCCACATTGCGCACCACGGAATATTTAAGAAAATGCTTCCGTATTCCTTCCATGTCAAGTTTTAAAATGTTCGTACGGGACAAAACGCAGCCTTTTTCCTCTCCCAGTTCCTCAAGTCTGGTCTGGATGTCCTTAAGAGAAAAATGAGCCGTGGGTTCAAAATCAATATTACGACAAAGGAAGTGAGGGTTCTCCGTAAGAAGGAACCTTCTTAATCCCCAATAGGACCCAATGACTGTTCCCAGAAGCAAAATCAGCACAAGCACCACGCAAACAATACGCGCGATCTTTCGTTTCTGAAGCCGATTTACATTTTTGATATTTTCCTTACCGCTATCCATAATATGCTGCTGTCCCTCCCTTGCCAAACGGCAAAACATATCAGTTTATTTCATTAGCCACTAATTCATAATGTGATGCAGATGATATTTTTGCCTCCACAAAACAAGGCGCATCATAGCGCCTGGTACAATTTACCGTCACCACTTGGTCCACTTCAGGCGCATCACCCATTGTCCTCGCATACCATACACCGCCTTTTCCCCGTTTTGGAATGGATATCGGTTCATCAAGAAGCAATTTAACCGTGGTGCCAACCTGTTTTTTATTCTTTGCCAGAGAAATATCCCTCTGTGCAAGCATTATCTTCTCAAGGCGCTCCGAGGCGACTTCCGCCGGCACAAGGCCATCCTTCATGCCGTATGCCTCAGTTCCAACTTCGGGTGAAAACGCAAAGACGCCAAGCCTGTCAAACTCAAAGGATTTGACATAATCAAGCAATTCCAGGAAATCATCATCTGTCTCCCCGGGAAAACCAACAAGGAATGTCGTGCGTATCACCATGTCCGGCCTGACCTTGCGTATGCCATCCAGCAATTCCCTGACTTTGTCACCATCCATGCCGCGTCTCATAGACCGGAGCACTCCGGTTGAAATATGCTGGAGAGGTATATCAAGATAAGGCACCACGTGCCTTGAATTCGCCAGAACATCCACAAGCCCCTCTGTAAGATGAAGAGGATGAGTGTAAAGCACACGAAGCCAGAAATCGCCTTCAATCGCATCACAGCGGCGCAGCAATGCCTCAAGATTGTTCCCCCGCCCCAGATCCACTCCGTACCGGGATGTATCCTGCGCAATAAGATCTATTTCCTTTGTACCGCCTTCCACCAGCTGCCGCAATTCCTTTTCCACTGATTCAGCTGTACGGCTGCGCTGATTTCCCCGAATCATGGGGATTGCACAATATGCACACCGGTGATCGCAGCCTTCAGCCACTTTTATATATGCGTATGAAGAAGGAGTAAGCAGAAGCCTCGGCTCATTTTCATTATACAGATAAGTGGGCAGACTTATTTTATCCGGTCCCACCATACAGCCTGACTTGCGCGCCTCACGTATAAGCGTGGCAATGCGCGGTACATCATCCAGACTCATAAAAACATCGACAGCAGGATACTTTTTCTTCAATTCATCAAGTTCCCTGTGAACAAGACATCCGGCAACAACAACCATGCGGCCATGCCTGCCACGCTTCCATTTTACTGCTTCTCCAATGCACTCATGGGATTCTGTCTTGGCATCGCGTATAAAACCGCAGGTATTTACAAGATATACATTTGCAATGCGCACATCGTCCGTAAGAAAACACCTGTCAGCGCTGAGGGCACCGCACATGACTTCCGTGTCCACAAGATTCTTTGCACAGCCCAGACTGCGTACATACACAATTATATCTTTTTCAGTGCCAGCCATATTCCAAAGTAGCAATGTTATATATTGCAAAAAAAAGGCAACCTGTTACGCAGAGTCTTCTGCAAGGTTGCCGATTAAAATCAAAGCCGATTTATTTTTCGGCCTTTGCAGCGGGTGCGGCAGCTTCAGCCTTTGCAGCGGGTGCGGCAGCTTCGGCCTTTGCAGCGGGTGCTTCTGCGACCTCTTCAACCAGAGTTTCGGCTACTGATGTATTCATCTTTTCAAGACGCCCGATAACGGCACCAAGAAACAGAGTTGAAACCAGGAAAATAACCGCCAGCCATGTAGTGGCCTTTGTAAGAATATTTCCCGCAGAAGTTCCGAACATCTGCTCAGTCACACCGCCACTGACGGCTCCAAGACCGCCGCCGGACTTGTTCTGCTGAATCATAATAATTCCAATAAGCAGAAGACTGCTCAGAATTGACACACTGTACAACAACACCTTAAGTGCAAAAATCATCTTTTTCTCCTGAAAATTAACCTTTGGGGCATTCCCCTCTATCACAAACTAAAATTTCGGTATAATATACCAATTTCACCTTATTATTCAAGCAATGACTGCTATTTTTACGACAGCCGGAAAAATAAAAAACTTCCCTGTCGAAAAATACAATTATGCTCCCTTGCACGCCCGGAAAACCCTTTCCCCACTGCGCTCCAACAGTTGCCGCCAGGAAACTATCAGAAATGCACCGCTCTATTCTGGGAATGCATCGGGATATTATTCCTCCTTAATTTCAATTCAGCTTCTACAATCAGCGTTCAACCGCAATTGTACTCCCGGCAAACTCACCCTCCGGTAATTTGACCTTATATTTTTTACCGTTCAATTCAAGCTCAAACATATCTTTCTTCTGCGTAGGATCAGCTGCGAATATCCTGTCATGGCCAATTATGAACACGCCAGCTGAATCCGTGGAAAAATCTCCCAGACTGCCCTTCTGATGAAAAACCGCCATGATGGTATTGTCCTTCAACTTGACCGCCTGAACAATTCTGTCGTTTACCAGCACCTGGTAGGACTTTATTGCAGCCGGCATGTCCTTCAGCGCAGTATCAGGATAAATCGCATATTCATAGCTTCCGTCACGAACGCTTGTTCCATGATCAATGGTCAACTGGAATATTTCCTTTTCATCAGGTTCAGAGTTTTTATAACCGCCCCACAGCGGCATCCAGTCCCCTTTGCGCTTAACTGTCGAAAGTACTATGTTTTTGCCAGAATAACCTATATTGTTATGGTAAAAATAGTTTTCCCCCCTTACTATGCTTCCGTTCAACAGACTTTGTTCCACAGTTGTTGCAACAGGATAAGGAGACCCGGATTCGATCCCGCTGCCCAGGGCGACAATTATATCATCAGCAAAAAAGACTGCCTTATTGGCTTTCACTTTATCCAAATTCATGGTGTATATCATGGCGCCGTACTTTACTCCGTCAGAAACACCACCTGTATAGGGAGATTCTCCTGCGATGCGGGCTGGGGAGAAGGATATGACTTTGGGAGGTGCATCCTCCCCGGGCTCGACCAGGGGCACGGCGGGCAGAGTGGTACCCGGCAGTCTGTTCCATTCCCAGCATCCGGCAATATTAAAATATTCTCTGCCGGAACGCATAACCAGCAGCAGACCATCGGACAAATATCTGCCGAGCCGATTGTCCCCTATGACATATGTTTCAACAGGAAAGGTATGCTGGGAATTTGCCCTGTACGAAGCATAAAAGTTTCCGGTTCGATGGACCATGTAATCCGATTTGAAAAACATCCTGTTTCCAAGCGTTTCCTTTTTATACTCATCTGCATAGGCAGTATCCTTTTCTATCAGTTTTTCCATTGACTTGTCAATGGTCAATTTTTTTTCTGTCTGAGTATCTCTCCATATCTGGCGTCCCTGGGCTGATATGTCTATGACATCCTTCCACAAAACCCATTTCATGCCGTTTATAACAAAATCCCGCAGCGGAGCTATATCCGTAAGCGCCCACGGCGTATCGGAGAAATAATAGACCAGCACAGTTATGCTGGCCAAATAACTCAATCCGTAATTTCCAAATTGCAGCTGCGGACCATGCTGATGGAACGAACCGTCTACACGTATGCCTGCCTCCTTGCCGTAGGCTATTTCCAAAAGTATTGCCTCATGCGCGTCCTTTACGAGTTTCTCATCAGCAGTCAGGATGCCCTTGAACAGCACCCCCTTGGCAACCCATATTCGATTCTGTCCATCATATTTTATCGTTGCCTGATCAATGTATGGCATTGCGGCATTCAACCATGGGCCGTCCTTCAACAGATCATAGGCAAGTATGAAAATATGCCCCATTGCCATGGGAACATAGATCTGGTTCCACCACCAGTTGGTGGATTCCCGCCATTCGCCGGACCAGTATTCAAGTCCCCGCTTTATACCTTCACCCAATTCTGCCGATTGATAAAACGGCGATGCCGGACTGCTCCAGCCCGCCGACATTATACGAAGACGGTTCAGGTGCTCTGAAGTACGCCAATTTGCCATGTTTTTGCAATGGTAATCAATATCCGCCCAGCTGCCGTCCCCGGCCTGCCCGACAAGAAATGTCCTTACACTCTTCTGATCAAAATATTTTTCCTGCAGAAGTTCAGAACAGTTCCTGCGGAGTTTATCAAAGGCTTTCATTTTATCCGGCACCAAATTGACTTCATTTGTATTGATTTTTATTTCAGCAGCGCACACTATGGTAAACAGCAGGACAGGAACCAAAAATATTCGTCTGCAAAAAATTGAAAATAAAGACCCTTGCATTCGTATTCCAGATTTCAGCTTCATCAAATGCAAACATTTCCGGGAACCATTGCTTCAAACGGTCCTGTTTCATTTGCATTCATGGTTCAGTCTCGGAACTGATCTGCTCCGTGACAGAGCCAAACTCCCTGTAATCTTCCAACTGCGCATCCCCGACCATCCAACGCAGATCCCGCGTGAAATTAAGCCTGTCGCATTGTGTTTCCGGAACAAAATCCGATCCTTCCCAGGCACTTTTGGCAGCATGGTGGAAAATCTGGAAAAAAGTACTTCCACTGACAAGGTGCCAGGTAGTTACCAAAAAGCCTTTCAGCTGCTTTTTGATGACAGCCTTTGCATAGCCATGAATGCCTTTGGGACTTGACCAGGGAGAAACGATCACATCGAAACCGGATTCCTTGAAATGATCC
>JAZURH010000346.1:0-3412 GCA_045606125.1 Lentisphaeria bacterium
TTCCTTGTTATGAATGTACCCATAAAGAGTATGTAAATGCTTATAATAAGAATTTGGATAATGGTGAGCAAATTTTTATTATTGATGGCACTATGGTTCGTCGGAATATAATTATTGGTTATTATGATGGTAAGCATGTTAAAGATGTTTATGATGGTAAGATTTATTTTGTTGAAGAAATGCCAACTGCGCAGAAGAAGGCAACTTTTAAGGCAGAGAACAGTAAGTGGAATGAGAAGTTTGTTGAAGAGGTTAAGGCAAAGCAAGAAGGTGCTTCTTATGAAGAGCTTGTGAAGCAGGATATCGATTTTGGCAAATATTCTACTGTTGTTGATCAGTTTTTTGCTCTACTGGAAGTGTAATATGTAAATAAAGATTGACTAGAAATTGCTAAAGATTGGTTTAAAATTCTGAAAATTAGTTTAAGACTCTAAAAATTAGTTTAAGACTCTGAAGTGTGGTGGCCCGATCGGTACTAGACTCATCTTTATTTTTATCGAAATCGTCATCGACATAAAAATAACCCCTAGGATAAAAATCCTAGGGGTTTTCTTTTACCATCCCATTTTCTTTAAGAAGTCGTTAATCTGTTCATCAGCACTCTTAATAGAGGTATTATTCTTAATAATGCGTGGACCGATCGGCTTCACGCTAAACATTGTTTCAAGACCCTTTAGAGCATCAACATACTCTTTAATAGAATCAATAAGATCAAGCACCTGATCAACCTTTAGATTAGACTTGATGTTTTCAATATTCATGTCATAATAGGTGCCAAACCAGTCACAGAACATATCAAGAATCACTTTCAAATCTTCCTTCTTCTGGACCTCAGTCTTCTTCTTAGCCTCCTCGGCAGCCTGCTGTTCAGCATAAGTTTTAGTGGCAGAATTAATTACAGAGGCGATTTCATCTGCGATCTTCTGTGCATCCTCGCCATTCTGTAGTCTAATAAGAATATCCTTTTCATTAAGCATATATAATGCCTCCTTTTTACTTTATATAATAATTATAACATATTTTTTTGAAATTGTCAAGAAAAATTTTGACGCGAACATAGAGAAGGAACAGGTAATCTTTACTCTTCTGGATTAGTTACAACTTAACCCAACTCGAGCAAAACTGGTGCCCACGATTCCCAAAATTTTAGTATATGTGGCGAACCGATCGGCGCCCATCTCTTTTTTTATATAATAACATATTTTTTATTTTAAATCAAATAAGATTGCATATGGCGAACCGATCGGCCCCTGCGGGGTTTCGGGAAAAAATGGGCGCATATGAAGATCGCTAGAAGTCGCAAAAAAATCGCATATGGGGGTTAGAGATCGGGAATTCGGTACGCCTCCTCCGTAGGCGGCCCGCTGATCCACTATTATTATACCATAGCTGAGCCAGTTTGTCAATAGGTAAAACCGCACAAAAAAATCTCCTATTTAATAGGAGATTTTGTTGAATTTAACTGTGTAGTGAATTTTGGCGGTGAACTCTTTCCCGCAGTCGGGACAGGTATAACAGGTATACTCAATGTATTCCCCTCTGAGGGTGTCCGCAGACGTATCAAACACATCGTCCCACGCATCAAACGCAATTTCCTTGCCGCAATCGGGGCAAATTACATCTTGATTAATCATCGTATTCACTCTCCTCTTCATCGTATTCACAGGGTGCAGGCCAGTTGGGGTCGGCCTTGCAGGTGGGAAAATCTTCATCGGGGTCTGCCCAGCACAGGTTGCAATCTTTACATTTCATAGACTTTTGCCTCCAATCTTGCTTTCCATTCGTTGTTCCACAGGTCGATGAGTTCGGCTTCGGTGTCCCAGTTATCCAACATTTCCATGGCGAACTCTAATGCACCGAAAGCCTGAGAGAGATTGATTTGCTTTTCCTCATACCGTGTGGCATTGATGATGTAGCGCTCTTTACGCTCCCAGTATTTAATCAGTTTTTCTTTCATTGTATGCACTTCCTTTCCACATACTAATGATACCACAAATGGGGGCTGTTGTCAACCCCCTTTGTGAATTTTTTTAGAAAGGCAGTTCCCCCGCAACTACCATTTCCATTTCTACATTGTGCCATTCTTCGGAGATTGCAGGAATGTCAATAAAAGAACGGCTTGCCATGTAGTCTGCCATGTGAACACATCGGTCAATGTTGGTGAAAGGTCTGTCCTCTTTCTCGGTAGACCACTGACCCATGTGGGCGGCGATTGCGTTCAGAAGAAACTCGCTCGGCTTGTAAAAGTCACCGATTTCGTAACACCATTCAGCAAAGTGGTCTGCGGCAAGCGTGGCGTGATTTTTATACTGCGCTTTGTCGTATTCATACATCCCGTACTTGGCAGTATCGTGGAGAATACAGGCGGCAATCACATAGTCCTTGTATTCTTCTTTCATGTAAGCGTAGGAACTCATGCGGAGAAGTTCCTCGGCAAACATGACAACCGCCTTAGTGTGCCGAACCAGTCCGCCTTCACCTTGCGAAAACTGGGGATGATACTTGCCACTACTGGAAGCGCCATCCGTCCAGAAATAGTCAGGAACGGCTTCTTCCATGTAGGACTTAACCGTCATGCGGAGATCTTCATTGATGATAAGATTGATTTCACGCTCGAAAAGTTTGATGTTCTTCATAAATACAGATTTCCTTTCTGTTAGGGCTCCTGCCCTCTCTTGATTACATTGATAGTATACCACATAGATGCACGCCTGTCAACCCTTTTCGTGAAAATAATTAAAAAAAGTTTTTTGCTGAATTTGCTTGACAAAATTGGTGGGGATGTGTTATAATTAAAATTCCGGTCGCGTGGGCCATGCGCGACCGGCTCAAAAATCAATGGGCAAAATGCACAAAAAGCCAAAGGCGTCCCTTTGGCTTCGGCTGTGCCGACTGTATTTAGTGCTCAACCCCTGCGCAAGGGCGGCACCTACTGAGGACGAGTCGGACTCCCCTCTAGGGTGGGGCTTGATAGGCTCAAGCCCCCCAGAAAGCCGTGGCTTACTCAGCCAGAGAGAAGTAGGACTTTCGCTTGTCCTCAGTCTTGACGACCAGACCAGCGTCCTTCAGCTGACGAACCAGAGCGGAAACCTTCTGGTTGGACATCTCCGCACACTCGGGGATTTCCTTCTGGAGTTCCGTGATGGTATACAGACGGTTGGGGGTCATGCCAGCGACAATCGCCGCCTTAATGCCCTCATTGGCGACCTGCTGAGCCGTGGGCTTCTTGTCGGAAGCGTTCTTCTTAGCCAGAAGCTCCAGCTCATGCTCCACGAAAGCCTTCTCGGCATCGGTCAGGGGATACTTGGACAGGATAGCGGTGAAGTAGTCGCGCTTAGTCATCTTCTTGTTAGCCATAGTATCAATTCCTTTCTGGTTTGGAGGGTTTTCCTTCCCTTTGTGATTATAGTAT
>JAZURH010000347.1:0-1960 GCA_045606125.1 Lentisphaeria bacterium
AAAAGTGGTCTAGGCCCCATCCTGTGCAAGTTCAACAACCATGCCGAGTTCAGGTTCACAATCAAGCTGAAGCATTTCCATCGGGACCTGAAAAAACAGATCTTCACTGACCTGCCCGAATGCCTGGGAAGGCTTCAGAACAGCCTCTCTGGATTCACCAGGCCGCATAGACAGGAAAAGCCTTTCCAATGCCGGAAGCACATCTTGATTGCCTTCAATGACCACAACGGGTTCACCTTCCAATGTAGTTTCCAGCATATTGCCGTCTGCATCTCTGCATGTGTAATGCACAAGCATCCTGCATCCGGATTTTGTTCTGCGCTCAGCCATTTTCCCGCCCCTTGAAAAATTGGAAACGGCGCGGGTAACATGCCCGCGCCCCAAAAAACATCAGCCCCACTTGCGCATCTGGCGTTTGCGGATTCTGATATTCTCAGGTGTTATCTCCACCAGTTCATCATCATTTATAAAGGAAATGCAGTCCTCCAATGACATTTTTCTCGGAGGGGTAAGCGCAATGGCCTCATCGGAACTGGCGGCACGGATATTTGTAAGTTTCTTTGCCTTTGCAGGATTCACTATAAGATCTCCTTCACGGCAATGTTCGCCTATAACCTGTCCGGCATAGATGTCAACACCGGGTCCTATGAAAAGCGAGCCTCTGTCCTGAAGATTGAAAAGTGCATATCCAACTGACTTGCATGTTTCCATGCAGACCATGGCTCCACGCTGGCGATGCTTTATCTCACCGGCAAATGGCTTGTAGGAATGGAAAATGTAATTCATAACGCCAAGCCCCTTGGTGTCAGTCAGGAACTCGGAACGATAACCAAGAAGTCCCCGTGTTGGAACTATGTACACAAGGCGTGTCATGCCGTTTTCAGTTGACATGTTCTGAATAAGCCCCTTGCGCTGCCCCAGTTTCACCATGACCGGGCCCACACAGGTCTCATCAATGTCCAGAGTAAGCTCTTCATAGGGTTCCAGGACCTGGTCGCCCTCGTTCTTGAAAATCACCTGGGGACTTGTTACCTGGAATTCATATCCGCCTCGCCTCATCTCTTCTATAAGAATGGAAAGATGCAGTTCACCGCGGCCCTTGACGCAGAAGCCGAGTCCCTCGCCAAGAGGAGTGACCTGAAGCGCTACATCAGACATTGTCTCGCGCTTGAGACGCTCATCAAGATGACGCGATGTGACAAACTTACCTTCCCTGCCTGCAAAGGGAGAATCATTTGGAATAAAATTCATTGAAATGACAGGCTGGTCTATCTCAACAGGAGGCAGCGGACGGGGATTTTCTGGATCGGTATACGTGCAGCCGACTGTAACTTCATCCATTCCGGAAATGGCGACAATGTCACCACAGCAGGCTGAAGTCACAGGAGTCTTCTGGTTGACCTCAAAACGGAACACATTCGTTATTCTGGCGGGCTTTATGCTGCCGTCAGTCATGGCGACAACTATCTCCCTGTTGATATTGAGAGTTCCGCCAGTGATCTTGCCTATGCCAAGCCTTCCCAGATAGGGTGAGTAATCCAGAGAACTTACCATTACCTGCAGCGGATCATCCGAGGAGCCTGAGGGGGGTGGAATGCGCTTGATGATATGCTCGCAGAGTGGCGCAAGGTCCACCTTTGGATCATCAAGTTCATCTACAGCGTATCCGTCACGACCGGATGCGAACACTACGGGGAAATCAAGAATGTCATCAGGTGCATTGAGGCGTACGAAAAGGTCGAACACCTCGTCTATGGCCTTGTATGGAGCGGCTGCTGGCTTGTCGATCTTGTTGACCACCACAATTATTGGAATATTAAGTGAAAGGGCCTTTTTCAGCACGAAGAATGTCTGTGGCATGGGGCCTTCCTGCGCATCCACAAGAAGCAGTGCGCCATCCGCCATCCTAAGCACTCTTTCCACCTGGCCGCCGAAGTCAGCATGTCCGGGAGTGTCAATA
>JAZURH010000348.1:0-4732 GCA_045606125.1 Lentisphaeria bacterium
CCTGTCGTACTGGGCAACATACTGTCCCAGACTCTGCCCGGAGGAAATGCTGAAACCGGAGAACTGACCATCCCCGGACCGGTAAGGCTGCCGTCCGGAATGTACGCGGCATGGACACCCGCAGAAAAATAATCCGAGGAACGCTGATATGACACACGCTGCAGTTGCCCACAAAATATCAAGAACCGGAAATCCCGGGGGGAAAAGCCATATCGAAACAATAATGGAACTGCTCCCGCAAAGGAACTCATACGGGCTTGACTTCAGTTCACCATGGGTCAAAAAGGTGCTGGACGCATACAACCAGCCCCACCGCTATTTCCATACTCTTGAGCATCTTGTGGACATTTGCCTGGGAGTCAAAGCACAGACATGGGACAACCTGCAGCTGTCATCAGAGCTGCTTCTTACAGCGCTGTTCCATGATGTGGTATGGTATCCCCAGAGTCAGAACAATGAAGCCCGTTCAGTGGAGGCTTTTGAGTACATTATGGCACAGGCCGGCTCCCCACTTCCTGCGGATGCAATGGACAGAATACGGCAGGCCATAATGTCCACCACCAACCAGAGCGCCGTGTCAGAGCTTTCAGGAACATTTCACGATCTGGACTGCCATGTGCTGATACACGGAACGCCTGTTGACCTTCTGGCATACGAGTTTCAGATATTCAGGGAGTTCCAATACCTGAATGTGACGGACTACCGCCGCGGAAGAAGCGCCTTTTTCAAGCGTTTCGCCCGCCGTTTCCCCAAATGCAGGAATGCAATGGACTTTCTGGTGGAATATCTTGAACGCAGGCGCCCACGGGTAGGCATTTACGCCGGCACTTTCAATCCTTTCCACATAGGGCATTTTTCCATACTGGAAAAAGCAGAACAGATGTTCGACAAGGTAATCGTGGCTGTTGGCATAAATCCCCAGAAGCACACAGGAAAGGACAGCAGCCTGGCTGGCGCCCTTCCCTTCCATGAGATCATCTACTTCGACACACTCATGGTGGACCTTATTGAAAAGGAATCGGAACTTTGCGATGTAACTCTTGTAAGGGGACTGCGCAACGGATATGATCTGGACTACGAAATGAATCAGCTCTGTTTCATGCAGGAAATGCGCCCTTCTACCCAGTCAGTGTACATTCCCTGTGACAAAAATCTGGAGCATATCAGCAGTTCGGCGCTGAAGGGAATATCCATTTTCGATGTGCGCGGCAGGGACTACATGTACTACCCACACAAATACGACTACTACAAACTCACCATAGAAGAACTATTCAACTGAAAAAAAGGAAAATAAAATGTTCATAGACATACACTGCCACAGTTACTACTGGCATACATGCCCCCACCTGGAAACAGGCAAGGATATACTCTGCACACCGGACCAGCTTATTGAAAGATATGATGCTGTCGGAATCGAAAAGGGCGTGATACTGCCCGTCTGTACCGTGGAAAACATAATAACTCCACAGAGCAACGAAGAAGTCCTGGCCATGGCTGAAGAGCATCCGGGGCGCTTCATACCTTTCTGCAACCTGGACCCGAGGGCGCTTTACAATACCCCATACTCACCATTGGACAAAGTACTGGCATATTACAAGTCAAAAGGATGCAAAGGCATCGGTGAAGTCACTGGCAATATGCAGATACTTGACCCCAGAGTGCAGAACCTGTTCCATGCAGCGGAAGTCAATGACATGCCTCTCACATTCCACTTGGCCCCCAAGGAAGGCGGCCTTTATGGTCTTGTTGATGAAGCGGGACTGCCGGGACTTGAAATATCCATGCAGCGCTTCCCGAACCTTAAGTTCTTCGGCCACAGCCAGACTTTCTGGTGCGAGATCGGCAGTGGATATACATTGAAGGACAGATACGGATATCCCAAAGGAAAGGTCATTGAAGGCGCCCTGCCCAAACTTATGCGCAAATATCCAAACCTGTACGGAGATCTGTCTGCAGGAAGCGGATGCAACGCACTGTCCAGAGACAGGGAATATGCCATTTCATTCCTTAATGAATTCCAGGACAGACTTATGTTCGGCACTGACATCTGCGCTCCGGACACACCCACGCCCCTGGTGGATTTCCTGCTTGACCTGCGCAGCAAAAATGACATTTCAGAGACTGTATTCCAGAAAGTGGCAAGAGAAAACGCCATCAGAATACTCGGTCTGTGACCACGCACACAGCATTGCCCACAATGACAGACATGAAAACAGTCGCAAATTGGATCTGGCTGCCTCCTGAAAAATATCCTGAATCGCAAAAGGCGGGTATTTCCGCCTTTTCAAAAAAAGATGTACAGCAGACTCTTGCTGTCTTCCGCAGGGAGATAATAATTGATCAGGATGTTTTTTCCATAGAGGGATGCTGGTCTGCGGAGCCCAGATTCCGTTTTTTTATAAATGGCAGATTCATTGATGACGGCCCGGTGGAACCGGGAGGAGACTATGGCTGCACAGAACCCTGCGGCTGGCATTTCATGGAAAAACGGGATCTTTCCGCATTTTTTCATACAGGGCGCAATGTTGTGTCATTTGAAGTCTATACAACTGGCCTTTCCCAGACGGACTACTCCTGCGGTTTGCCGGGGCTGCATGCAGATTTCACCATAAGTACAGATAGCGGCATCAAACATGTTTTCACTAACGATTCATGGCGCTGCGCCGTGGATCCGGCAGGAAAAAACTATCCGGGAATATGGGACGGGGAAACCGGACTTGATGCACCACACGACTGCGACTTTGATGACAGTGGCTGGTGCTTTGCATCCATGCTTCCACGCCCGGAACGCCGCAATATCACATGGGATCTTCCCCCTCTGAACAACATTCCTGTTCAGCCAGCCGGCATTTCAATAAATGGCAGGCAAATCGAACTTCCAGCCGGGATATCTCCCCTGCCACAAGTTCTGGAGCTTGAGTTTGCAGATGAAATTGCGGGGCATTTTGCCTTTGACATTTATCTCAGCGTACCCGCCAGGATAAATATTGTATTTCAGGAACGCAAGGGGCTTTCCAGCGGCACAGAGTCGTATCTGGGCAAAAAGGGAAGGCAGCTTTACCGTTCACCGCGGCTTTACGCCTTTAAATATATTACACTGCAGTTTGTTTTCGGCGGATTCTACTGCGATCCGCCATACGCTGAAATACATGGCATAACAGCATACAGCCGGGGCTTCTGCCTGCCGGAGACACTGGATTTCAGCTGTTCAGAGTCCGGCTTGATGAAAGTGCGCAACAGCTGCGACCGTGCTCTTCGCCTGTGCATGCAGCGTCTTCATCTGGATTCACCGGTTCATCAGGAAGGGCTTGGATGCACTGGCGACTATATGATAGAAAGTGCCATGAGCTATGCCCTTTACGGTGAAAGGCGTCTGGCCCGGGCGGATCTGAAAAGGACTGCAATGTTCCTTGAGCAGCACAATGGCAGAATGTTTCATACACTGTATACTCTGTGCTTCATAAGGATGCTCTACGAATACTACATGGAAACAGGAGACATGGAAACCCTGAAAGAATGCAGCAGGGGCATGGCTCTTGTCCTGGAACGCTTCAATGAATACACCGGCACTGAAAAACTGGTTTCACAATCCCCGGATTATCTTTTTATCGACTGGGTATTTGCGGGTGAAGGCATTACGCTCCATCATCCTCCGGCATCCATGGGAATGGGCGTTTTCACTGGATTTTACATAAAAGCCCTGGAATACGCTGCCAAATTAACTGAGTTCTGCGGAGGCGATCCTGAAATATACATTCAACGCCGGAAACAATCCGCAAACGCAGTGGAAATGCTGCTGTGGGATGAAAAAACAGGAGTCTACATAGACGGCATTCCCGGCCTCAACAAAAGAGGATGTTCAAAATGGCTACCGCTGGACACAGAGAATATCACCAGTTCTCCCCACACATCAATAGCAATGTTAGCCGCAGGAATAGTGCCTGAACACCGTAGAAACAGACTGCTTGAAAAAATAGTGGACGGAAAGTTCGAAATCGGCATACAAATGTACTATATGCACTATCTTTTCGATGCCCTGGAAGCATGCGGCTGCTTTGAAAAATACGGCATGGAACTGCTGAAGCGCTTTATTCCCGCAGTTGAAGAACACCCATGGGCCCTGAAGGAGGCCTGGCACGGCGGAGACTACTGCCATGCCTGGGGCGGCACGCCGGCCGTTCAGATACAAAGGCAGATACTTGGTATAAAGCCACTGACGCCAGGTTATGAAAAGACAATGTTCTCACCTCATTTCTGCGGAATGGAACAAGTGAAGGGAACTGTTCGCACTCCAAGAGGAGATATTCATGTAAAATGGGAAAATGGCACTATAACGCTGAAGCACCCGAAAAACATGGAAATTAAATATGGTCACCTGCCAACAGAAAAACTGACCGTGCTGCAATAAAAAAAGACCGGGGCTGTTTATCTGTCCCCGGTCCGGATATCATGTTCATACACAGTGGTTCAAGGGTCCGTTGCCATGTCCCAGATGCGGGTCATTCATAAGCGCCCTGGTGATATACTCTTTGGCGTTCCCCACGGCAGTCTGCATGTCATATCCCAATGCAAGATTGCTTGCTATCGCCGATGAAAGCGTGCAGCCTGTGCCGTGTGTGTTCTTTGTATCAATGCGGCTGGTCTGATACCAATGGCATTTTCCCTCTGCAAAAAGCAGGTCATCTGCGCAGTCCTCAAGATGCCCTCCCTTTACAAGCACTGCCGCTCCTGC
>JAZURH010000349.1:0-15390 GCA_045606125.1 Lentisphaeria bacterium
AATATAATTTATCAATAATTTTTGAGCAGCTCATTAAATTGAGATGTTCCACCTGTTTGCTATGGTTGATTTCAATTGATAATTCAGGCTGCAGGTATTTTGTATGGAAGCCAAACAGGTGAAAAATGCCACTGAGCATAGAGTACTTTCTGTAATCGACTTTAATTGTCTTGCTGTTTCAGTTCCATTTGTTGTTTGGTAGAAAATCCCGTATTTTGCAAAAACGATTTAAAAAACTGCAGGAGATCCAGTTTTGAAAAATACTGAAATATTTTGTTTTGAGAAATTATTTGGATATCAGTGCAATGTATGCAATAGGAATAAAAAATGCCGCAGAACACAAGTCCTGCGGCAGTCTTTTCATTAAGGATTATTCACCCCATGTGAGAACCAGTTTTGCGAAGTAGCATGTGTCAAGATGCTTTTTGTCGTCTGCGACTTGGCTGTAGTAGTCGTTTGATACTCCAAGGCGGAGGCTGAGTGATTTGAGTGTGTTCAGCGGGAATGATATGGAGCTTTCATGATATATCCTGTAGTCGTCTATTGGCTCTTCGAATACGGGGAGATATGAGATGTCTGTGATGAGAACGGCGAGGGGAGTGAATTTCAGCTTGCGAAGATTGATTTCATGGTGGTAGTTGAACTCCATACCAATGTCGCTGGTCGAGTCTGTGTCGCTTACATATTCCTTGTAGATGTGAGTAATACCGGCACGGAGTCTGATCTGCATATCTTTCTCTTTTTTGATGTAGTATCCATAACCGGCTGCGGATGTGATTGAAGGATCCAGGTCGTTGATTTTGTCGTATTCGTATTCACTTCTCAGGTACCAGCTGCTGTTTGAACCAGCTATGCTGCGTTCAAAGTCTGCTCCACCCACGACTTCTTTTTCGTTTGTGACATGGCTGTCTCTGGCGTGTTTTGCGCGGAGATATAGAAGGAGTTTGTCGGCGGGGCCTGCCAGTGTGGCCTTGATGCCTCCTGCTACAGTGCATTTTTCTGTATTTCCGGTCTTGCCGTCTATGCTTGCTTCGGCTTCATACTTCCACTTGCGTCCCTTTGGCAGGGTGGGATCCGCATCGCCTTCCTTCCAGAGATGCTTGACCTGTGCTAATTCCGTGCTTCCCAGTTTTCCATTTACGAACTTTCCGGAGGACTTTTCTGTTGCGGTGGCGATGTTTACCGCTTCGTCAGTGTCAATGCTTGTCACTTTTGCAGCATCAACGGACAAATTGCCGGCAAAAGCAGTGCTGACTGTGATTTTTCCATCGGCGATTTTAGTGATTTTGCCGTTGAGGATTGAACCGTCGTTCAGTTTGATCTGGTCGGCGCAGACCGACATTGCGACAGCTGCCAGAACAGCTGCGATTGCTTTCATCTTCATTAGGGTTCTCCGTTTAGTTTGAAACTACTATTTGGAACTAACTGTATCAATTCGTTTAATATAAACTGTAAATGTTTAAATGAAAACTCTATTCTGAATATAAGTGTTATTCGCAGAAAGGGGATTGCAATGTATCCCATGTTGAGAATGTGATATTGAAGACATTTCGTTATCTCATGCTGCATGATGGCGCCGGTCGCATGGAAGTCAGCGTGAAATTATTGAAGCGTGGTCAGAAGGAAGTTCTTGTTCATTGCGGCAGGACTTACAGGTTTGTTTTGGATTCGGAATTATTTTCGTCTTCACCTGGTCGCGACGGCGGGGAGTGACAGGCGGGAATTATTTAAAACTACCGATGTGCGTTCGGAGTTAAACAGGTATATGTAGCGCTCTGCGGGTGAGCATAAAACCGAAGATAAAGCAGCATGAATTAAATTAGAAGGAGTAGATCATGCTTAAGAACCGCAAGATGAACCGCAAGAACTTTTCACTCATTGAGCTTCTCATAGTCATTGGCATAATGGGAGCTCTTGCCGCATTGATTCTTCCCGCATTCAGTGACTCTGAGACATCAGCCAAGGACACAGCCTGTGACTACAACCAGGCTGGTACCTTGCGTTATCTCCAGATGTTCCGTTCTGCCAACGGCGTGTATCCTACCGGTTTTCATACCGGTGGTTCCCAGCTCAGCTGGGCAGAGATTTCCGGCGGAACCAACAATGTTGAACTTACAACCTGTGCCACATACAATTTCGGCACAGCTTCAGATGATCTGACTCTGGAGGAGACCAACGGAGAAAACTATGCAGGTTCTCTGATCAGCGCAGGTATTGTGTCCCTTGCCTACGGCCAGGGTGACGATGCAGGCTTTGCCGAACTTGGCAAGACCGGCGGCAATGTTGTAGTCAAGGCAGTAAAGCCATGCGATGAAGGTGCTACCACTTGGACAGAGGAACTTGATCCGCTGACAGGCGAGGTCAATCCCACAGGTGCTCCCCTTACATTTAAAGGTGTTTCACTTGGACATGTTGCCCAGATCGGCCAGTATGACGATGCGACTCTTGCTGCGGCTGACGCCAAATGCAAGCAGTTCCGCAGTGCTGACGAGCCCACATTCAAGATCGTTCCCATGTATGTGGCTCCTACCATGGATTGGGAAAAGTATTATGTAGACGGCCCCAATGAATCAAAGATAAGCATTTCCATGCCCGGCAAATGCCCCTGGGGCAGCGATGGGAAGGCCCGTTACTACATTGCATTCTTCAAAGTGTATTCTGATGGCACTCCCGCCAAGCTGCTTTGCACCAGCTGCCCGGACTGCGGCATTCTTGAGGCCAATTCATTCTGATGGATTGAGCTGCTGAAAGAGGATTCCCGGAAGTGCTTTTTTCCGGGGATCTTTTCAATTCAGTCAGTTCACTGTGTTTTTTCCCGGGAGAGAGTATTCTTGAGAGAAAACCGGATCAGTCAGGAGAGTATCTGCAATGCGGAGCAGAAGTTTTAATTTTTCGCTCATAGAACTTCTTATAGTTGTGGGCATACTGGGTGCGCTCAGCGCATTGATATTGCCTATGTTCCATGATACGGAGAAGGAGGCAAGGAATACGGTTGCCCGTTCCAAGATGAAGGATATACAGTGGGCTTTCAGCAGATTTCAGGCTGATATGCTTGTTGAGCTGAGAAAAACCGTGGACGATGGCGGAGATGTGACCAATCTGTATCTTGAGGACATTGCCCGGTATGGTCTCTGGCCCCTGTTTGTTCGCAGTCATCCTGTGATGACGGAAGGGGATGACTGGGGTACGGATATTTTCAAAAAATATGAACTGTACAATGGGGACACCGGTTTCGGGTGGCGCGGCCAGTATCTTGAGTATGACGGCATAGTCTCAGTGGCGGCCCCATCTCTGGTGTACAGCTACGAAGGAAGCGGTGACACCATGAGCGTGACAAGCCATGGGGGCAGAGTTCCGGCAGTGAATGCAGGATCCCTATACTTCGTGATCCCTACGGCGGCTACTATCGCATTCTTTGCCCTGAAATCCGCGTTTCAGGCGGCGGCAGCCTGAGCAGATTTGACCGGTTGAAGCGCATGGTCATAGTCTGCACGGGACCCAACGGCAGGCTTGATACGACCACATCCAGTTTCATTCCGGAGGATGATGATTCCTATGTCAGGGGAATCAACAGCGATGATATTTTGGCGGTCGGCGATGATATTGTCATGCGTCTTATGCCCACAAGCTATTGAAGGAGGTAAAAATGAAATGCGTGAAACTCAGTTTCAGCCTGCTTGAGCTTGTGATCTGTCTTGGTATACTGGCAGTTCTTTCATCGATACTTTTGGAGAACTTTGCGGATGTAAAGGCCCGTGAGTGTGAAAGCCATACTTTTGAAAGGGGAAACCGCGTAAGGGAGGCTGTGAAAGGCAGTGAATTGCCGGGAGGCATAGGTGGTTTTCTTTCCGATATGGGGCGTTTTCCCAGTGTCTACATACCGGAAGAAGGTGATGGAAACGGAGGGAGGCGTCTAGCCCAGCTTTATGATCCGTCAATATGGTACAGCAGTTCCGGCACCGGTGCTCTTCGCCGTCGTCTCCGGATTTCTCCTTATGAAATCCGTGATATTTGCCGCTATCCAGGTGGAACGACTTTTCCTGCGGATGATTCGGGGATATTGCTGCCGTATCCCGAAGTGGTTTTTTATGGAGGCTGGAGTGGACCCTACATCAGCATTTCCGATCCCGTGGGGGGCAGTTTCTATGACGGATGGGGCAATTCATGGAAGATTATCTCTGATTACAGCCTTCATGTGAGCGGCGGACGTCTTGAAGAGAACAGCTCCATTGTGAAAATTTATGCTGCAGCCGCGGAGATAGACGCATTGCGGGATGTGAGCGGAAACAGGTATTTCCGTATGGACGGCATAGTAAGCTACGGCGCAAATGATACTGCAGATACCGGGACGGATGTGGCGGCGGCAGATGGAGACCAGAAGTTCCTGTTTCCTCATAATATGGACAATCATGGCAGGGAAAATCTTGCCGGACTTCAGCTTTCGCTGGAAATAAGGGATGCGGATAGCGGGGACTGGATCAAAATGCCTTCAGTATCCTTCTGGGAATCCGGTAAAAACTATGCGCGTGGCGCAGTTGCTGCATTCAGCGGCAGTGTGTACAGCTGCATCGAAGAGCATGAGTCCTGTACGTCCTTTGAAGCCGGAAAATGGATTGACCTGGCTTCAGCGACCGCCTACACCGCCGCTGTTCACGGTGCTGCGGGGTATTCGGGAATCTGCATTTACGAAAACGGACTTTATCTGCGTACAGCGTCTCATGGAGAGACTGCCTTCACTCCGTCCAACTGGCTTCGCATATCCGGCGTGGGGGAAATACCGGACAGCCTCAGCCTGATGATTTTCACCCCTGTAATGCAGGGCACTTATAATCAGCGTGTTGTGCAGCCGGGTTACTATCATTTTTACCGCAATGCGTCCGGAAGCAACGAGCATGGAGTGAAGCCGCTCTATGGCGCGTCCTCTCCTTCCGCCGATGTGGACTGTCTTGGCGACACGACTACGGAATATTCTTCCGGTGATGACTACAACGGCCGTTATCTGATTGCCGAGGATCATTCCGGCGCTGCATGGAACGAATATTCCATAGAAAGGCTTATTCCCGGTAATCGGAGGATCCTTTGCATAGCATACTGCAGCAGGACCGGAAGCTGCTATATGAGTCAGGTTGAGTGGCTTTCGCTCAGGCCCGGAGAAAATCAATTCACATTGCGTCTGGAGCGGAAGCGGTAGCGGCGCCATCATGCACAAAGGATGGGACACGGAGATGTTTGGAAGCATACTGAAGAAAAAGCGTAAAACCCTTGTGATCGCTGATGACGGGGATGGCATTTGGGGCGTAATCGCCGATGATGGCGGCATAAGCACGGAGCATCATTTTTCAGCCGGCACGGAGCTTAAGAAGATCCTGGAGTTCGGCAGGGAACAGAATGCCGGGCATGTCCTTTGCCTTAAATCCGCGGATGTACAGGAACTGGATGTCAAGTTGGGAACTGATCTGAGTGACGGTGAAAGGCGCGCTGCAATAGAATATGCGGCGGCCAGCAGTCTGGGCGATCATTCAGAAAGCCAGCGCATTTCCTATATGGACGGAATGTTCCATGATTTTCGCAGCGGTATTCTTGCCTCCGGTTTTGATTGTGAGGACATTGTCTTCCATTGCAATCTTGCAAGATCCATGAAAATGCATTTTCTGGGTACGACAAACTTCAAACAGCTGCTTCTTGCCAGTCATTTTTCAGATTTGGACCACCATGGGGACGCCTTTCTGTTTTTTCTTGGCGGGCATGGTCTGGCGGCCATACCGGAGCGAGGCAGGCTCCAGATACGCAATCTGCCGTTCGGCATCCCGGAGAACGGGGGCGACGGGGAATGGCGTGAAAGGGTGCAGCGCAGGCTGAGCGGGATGTTCCGGGGCAGGCGTGTCTGTTTTTATGCTCCCTGCAGCGATGAAGGGCTTTGCACTGTTCTGCAGGAACTGAGCGGTGCCGAATGCGTGGAGCTCATGAACTGGCATGAATCCGTGGCGGAAGGGGCTGTATTTTTTCTCAGTGACGGATACCAGCTGATACATCCTGCGCTGCCGCCGCCGAAGGCGAAGGATCCCAGGGCGGCAGGCACCTATGCCGCTTTCCTGTTCCTGGGATTGACGATTTGCTCACTTGGTTTTCTAATTGGCAGAAATTGCATGACAAAGCATATCCTGGAAAGGGAAATAGAGAAGGAAAAGGGCATCATAGACATGGTAAAACGGGAGCGTGACAGTCTTGCCTCTCTGGAAAAACAGCTGCTGAATCAGCAGAACATATATTTTGTGATGAAGCGCAAGCATCGCGTGTCACCCGATTTTCTTCTTGTGGTGAATCTTCTCGGCCGCTATTCCCTTCAGTATTCAAGGATCACTTCTGTGACGGAGAAGTCAACCGGCATATACATGGAGGGTGAAAGTGTCTGGCAGCCTGACCTGTCCAGTTTTTTCACTCATTTTGAGGGCGAACTCAGCAAATACAAATTGTCTCTGTTTTCGGATGGACTGAGCAAGGACAAGGACGGCAGGATTATATTCCGTTCCCATGTGGCTCCGTCAGGAGGTGGGAAGTAAATGAACAGGCAATTAAAAATATGGAAGGATGATTTTTTGCGTTATTATGGCGGGACTTCCATAATCACGCGCATGACCATAGGCGCCGTGCTGAGTTTTCTGCTGGCATATTTGCTTATAAGCAGGATCATCAGGCCCCAGAACAAGGCGGTCAGGGAATTGAAGGAAAAATATCAGGCCATGGAGATCATAGAAGATGCGGATCTGCAGGTTGCCGACCTTAAAAACAAGCAGCGCAAGGCGCTTATGCAACTGGATGGCCTGAAGACTGAAAATGCCAGGCTGGCATTGGAAGTGAGTAAAATGACCAAAGGGGACATAGGCAGGAACATAATTGATCTGCGCTATTTTGTGGACAAGAATAACCTGAGGATAGTCTCCGAGGAAAGAGTTGTGCCGGAAAAGCCGCGGCGGGGCAGAGGACAGCGCAAAAATGAAATTGACACCCGTATGAAAATATCGTTTCCTGATTCCATGCAGTTTGAGAGCCATCGCTTTTCCGTTCTTGGAAGCTACAGGGATCTGCAGAAGTTTCTTATGGATGTGAGAAATGCCCGGGAAGTCTTTTTCATAAATAACGTGAGCATAGCCCAGTCCCGTGAAATGCTGACGGACAGAAATCTCAATCAGTACAGGGCATTGTCATGCACCTTTGAGGTCCATGTACCCTATCTGGCTGAAACAGTAAAAGGTGGGGGCGGCAGATGACCGACAGGATCTCCATACGACGTATTTCTGTTTCAGACAGCCTGCTTGCACAGCTGAGGGCCTCTACCGCACGGCGTTTTCATGCACTGCCCATTTCCCTGAAGAACGATCTTCTTGTAATTGCAGTTTCTCCGGAAGTGGATCCTATAGACGCAGTGGATGCAGTTGAGGCTGAAACCGGGCTTTCAGTTGACTACAGGGTAGCTGAAAACCATGACGATCTGATCGTGGCTATAAGAAGGTACTATCCTGATGACAGGGAGGAATCCGCAAGTACGGCCGAGGGCTTGTTTAACAGGATATTGAACCGCTCATTGCAGCAGAGAGCCTCGGACATACATATATGCCCTGATGACGAAGGAGCCACAGTCCAGTTGCGCATAGATGGCGCCATGTGGACGGACAGGCGACTGGACGCCAATGCGTTTGCCGAGTTGTCCGCCGTGATCAAGATAAACGCTGAACTGGACAATGCTGAAAAAAGGACGCCTCAGGACGGCAGCATCAACATGTTTCTTGGCGGTGTTGAGATCAGTTTGCGCGTTGCGACGATTCCCACTATATACGGTGAACATATTACATTGAGGCTTTTGAGCCAGGATCATGGCGAGGAACTGGAGCGTGTGGATTCTCTGGGTATGAGCGAACAGCACAGAATGCTGTTTCTGGAGGCATTGAGCGAGCCCAATGGCATCATACTTCTTTCCGGTCCGACAGGTTCAGGCAAGACAACGACCTTGTATGCCGCTCTAAGGCATTTAAGCGAAAAAAGAACAAAGCATCTGATCAGCATAGAGGATCCTGTTGAAAAGCCGGTGGATGGTGTCACCCAGATCAAGATAGATTCCGATGGTGACAGGCTTACTTTCCACAAGGCCTTGAGAAGTGTGCTGCGTCATGATCCGGATGTGATAATGATAGGAGAGATCCGTGACGGGGAAACTGGAGACATAGCGGTCAAGTCTGCCTTGACGGGACATCTTACATTCGGAACGCTTCATACCTCCGAGGCGCTGCAGACAATTACCAGGCTGATTGGATCTTTCCCAGCCAATGAGCAGGAGCAGATACGCGTTCAGCTTGCCACCACATTGAATCTGGTGATAAGCCAGCAGCTTGTGCCGTGGAATGACGGAAAGGGACGCAGCCTGGCCGCTGAAATTATGGTTGGTACACCGGCTATAAAGGCCATGATACGGGAAAGCAAAATACATCAGATTGCCTCCGCTATACAGACCGGGCAGCAGTCCGGCATGAAGTCCATGAACGCTTCTCTGTATGAATTGCTCAAGTCCGGAAGAATAAACGAGGAAAGAGCCCTGGAATGGAGCCTGGACAAAGAGGATATGAAGCGGATGATAAGCTCTTCTTTTTAGTGGAGTGTCAAGTTGAAAAAAATCCCGGCGCGGCCTGGTGAGCTGCGTCGGGATCTGCTGTGACTGCTTCAGATGAACAGAGTGTTGTTGCTGTTTTTTGCCAGTGAGGCAAAAGTTGCAACTCCTGCTACTTCATCCACGTCTATAAGTTCCTCCCTTGTGATGCCCATGATGTCCATTGCCATATCGCATGCAATGAACTTCACACCGGCTTCCTTTGCGGATTGAATCAGTTCCGGCAGGGATAGTACGCCTTTTTTCTTCATTATTGATTTCATCATGGCGTCTCCCATTCCCAGCATGTTCATTTTTGAAAGGGCAAGTTTCTTCGCTCCCTTGGGAAGCATGAAACCGAACATCCTGGCAAGCAGGGATTTTTTAATTCTGGGCGCCGGATTTTTTCGCAGGACGGAAAGTCCCCAGAAAGTGAAGAAAATGCTCACTTTCGCGCCGGAGGCCGCCAATCCGTTGGCAAGGATGAGTGCGGCCATTGCCTTGTCGAAATCGTTGCTGAATAATACCATTGAGACTTCATGCCCGCGGGGTGCGTCTGTCTTTTGAACAGATGGTGTGCCTTTTATCAAATCCGCCTCCAGATGGTCCTCCTTCTGCACCAAGTTCGCCACTTTATGTCCGTTGTTTGCCGCCCAGTTGAGCAGGTCCGATTCGAAAGTGCTGGCCGCCAGAAGATGAACAGAACTGTTTTCCGGTATTTCTCCCAGCCTGTTTTTCAGTTTCAGGACAGGCCCGGGGCAGGGCAGTGTGCGTACGTCCAGAGTTTCAGCCGATTGCACCGGTTTGCTTTCCGTTGTTTGCGGGGCAGTTTTTTTCGGTGTGGGGAAAAACAGTTTCCATGCCAGCCATCCACCTGAAAGATTTGCGGCATTGAAGCCGTTCTGCTTCAAAATGCGCTCGGCCAGATATCCCCGGAGCCCGACTTGGCAGCAGCATACGATCAGCTTGTCTCTGTCAAGTTTATCCAGATTGCCGCGCAGGTCAGCAAGGCGTATATTGACGGCACCGGGTATGGCGCCCAGGGCGTTTTCCTCCGGTTCCCGTACATCCAGAACTTGGGCATCTGCGGGGATGGTATCGGGGTACACCACATCCGACAATCCGGAAAGAATGTTTTCTGCCACGAATCCTGCAAAGTTCACCGGATCCTTTGCCGAACTGTAGGGCGGAGCGTAGGCCAGTTCAAGTTCGCCCAGTTCAGGTGCTTTCAAGCCGTTGCGCATGGCGGAAGCGATAGAGTCGATGCGCTTGTCCACTCCTTTGCCGCCGATTATCTGGGCGCCGAATATAGTGCCGTCATCACCGAAAATCAGCTTCAGCGTCATGCGCGTTCCGCCTGGATAGTAAGAGGCATTGGAATTGGGATGCAGATAGAGCTTGCGATATGATTTGCCGCTGTTTTTCAGCGTTTTTTCTGTTAATCCTACTGAAGCTGCAGTCATGCGTCCCAGTTTTACCACATTTGTACCATAGCTGCAGCGATAAACAGATTTGCCGCCTGCAATGTTGTCTGCGGCTATACGGCCCTGCTTGTTGGCCGGGCCTGCAAGGGGAACTGCGGGAAACGCATTTTCCGGTGAAGTACTGAGTTCGGCTACATCTCCGGCGGCGAAAATGTCGGGATCTGATGTCTGCAGATGTTCATTTACTTTAATATGTCCTTTTGCTCCACATTCCAGCCCGCATTCTTTTGCCAGTGAAGAATTAGGTCTTACACCGGTCGAGAGGATGACGGCGTCTGCAAAAAGTTTGTCACCGCAATCCATTTCCACTTCCACGCCGCCGTTTACGGCTGAATAGTTTTTCACAGTGCAGTTGTATCGTATTTTGATGCCGCTGCGCTCCAGTTCTTCTCCGAGCGGCACTGCCATTTCCCTGTCAATGGTTGGGAGTACATGATCTCCACGCTGGATTATGGTCACATCCAGTCCTTTTGCCTTCAAGTTTTCAGCTGTTTCCAGACCGATGAATCCAGCACCGACTATGATGACTTTTTGAGCATTTGCCAATCGGGCGCTGACTTCTTCCATGTTCCTGAAAGTCCAGAGATTGAATACATTCGGAACATCGCTTTTTTCATTGGGCGTTGCTCCTGTGGCAATCAGCAATTTATCATAAGATTCCTCTGTTTCCTGGCCGTTGCGGTTGCATACAACCTTTTTTCTTTCCCTGTCTATGCGGGTGACTTCACATTCCGTTCTGACATCTATGTTGAACCAGGAAGCGAACTTTTTTTCCGGCATTACCAGCAGCCCTTCCTTTTCAGGGATGACACCGCCGAGATGATAGGGCAGCCCGCAGTTTGCATAGGATATGTATTTGCCCTTTTCCAGAAGCGTAATGCTGCATTTTTCATCCAGTCTGCGCAATCTCGCGGCTGCACTTGCTCCGGCGGCTACTCCGCCAATGATAACTATTTTCATAGATTGTCTACCTTTTTTTATGTATTACTGCAGTTATGTCCATGTCCATGGTCGCAGACATTTTCACCACATTCAAGTGTACCTTCAAACCATGCTTTTACCAGTTCCTCCGGCAATGCGGGGAGAGCACCGGAAATAACCCGGATGCCGTTGGCGGCCAGCAGTTGCTGCGCCATGGGGCCCATGCCTCCGGCGATCACAAGTTTTACGCCCAGAGATGCGATCCAACGCGGTATGACTCCGGGTTCGTGGGGCGGCGGTACCTGGTTTTCCGATTTGATTATGGTCTTTGCTGATTCATCAACTTCAATTATTGCGAATGTTTCGCAGTGCCCGAAGTGCATGCAGAGTTGTCCGTTAGCGAGAGGAATTGCGATCTTAAGCATGATGTTTTCCTTTTGTTGTCAGATTATTGTTGATTTGAGTCTTTGCCAGATTCTGTTTATTTCCATTGCCGGAGCAGATTCCGGCGCATTTAATATCGTTTTGCCTTCTTTCAGCAGTTTTGTAAAAAGCGGGTCGTATGGTATGCGGCCTGCTTCCGCAAAGTTTTTGTCCTTGCAGAAATCCGATATTTCTTTACTTATTTCCGGATTCAGATCCCATTTGTTTATAATTACCTGCATTGGAATCTCAAATTGGCGGACCAGGAGCGCAAGCCGCTTTAGGTCATGTATTCCAGAAGGAGTTGGCTCTGCGACCGCCAGCACCAGATCCGCTCCGATCATGGAAGAAATCACGGGACAGCCTATGCCGGGGGGGCCGTCTGAGATCAAGTAGTCCGCAGATAGCTTTTCAGTTTCTGCGACTGCGGCCTTCTTCAATTCAGCTATCAGTTTTCCTGAATTTTCCTCTCCCGGAAGCAGTTCAGCATAGAAGAGCGGACCATATTTTGTATGGGAAAAATACCATCGTCCGCAGAGCCGCGGGCGCAGTTCAATGGCGCCTGCCGGACAGTGGTCGGCACATACGCCGCATCCCTCGCACATTCCCGGGAACAATTCCGGATGGCCGTCTGTCATGGAGATGGCCTTGAATCGGCATACATTCTTGCATTTCCCGCATGAAGTGCATTTGCTGATATCTGTTTCAGGTGTCCAGCCCGCCTGGAAGTCATGCTGTTCCTTTATTTCCGGTGATAGAAGCAGATGCAGGTTGGACGCGTCCACATCGCAGTCGCAACATACAGAATTGCCGCTTAATTGAGCAAAACAGGCGGAAATAGATGTCTTTCCTGTGCCGCCTTTGCCGCTGACAATGAGAATCTCCTTCATATTGCCCCCAATCTTTGCAGCAGTTTTTCAAACTGTCCTTTCAGTTCCGGAACGGATTGGAGCAGGGTTTTTCCGGAGGCATATCCTTCCGCAATATGGCGTGAAAAAGGTATTTTCATCAGTATATCAATATTGTTTTCCCTGCAGTATTCTTCTGCCTCTGGATTGTTTTCTTCCGCCCTGTTTATTATCGCGCCGCATTTCAGCTGCATGGTCTTAAGGGTTGCCACGGCTCCTGCCAGATCATGCAGACCGAAAGGAGTCGGTTCTGTGACAAGAATCACATAATCGCAGTCCCGGACAGTGTTCACCATTGGGCATGCAGTGCCTGGTGGCGCATCAAGAATATTTATTTTTGTGCAGTCCGCAAGACTTTTCAATTTGCGGATAAGCGGGACTGACAGTGCATGCCCCACTTTCAGAGAGCCTGTTAAAAGTGGAAAGTCCTCCGGTTTGCGGTATATAATGCTTCCTGTCTCCATGGTATCTTCTGTTAATGCCGTTTCCTGACAAACAAGGATGCAGCCGCCGCAGCTGTGGCACAGTTCCCTGAAGATCAGCATGTTTTTACCCAGGGCGGCTATGGCGTTGAAACGACAGCTGTCAGCGCATTTTCTGCAGCCTGTGCATTTGTCCCCATTAAAGGCGGGCACTATTACGGAAAAAGGCATGATATCTTCAATTTCAGAAGGAAGAAACAGATGGCAGTTTGGTTCTTCCACATCGCAGTCCAGAAGCACTGCTTTATCGCCCAGTGTTTCAGCAAGGGCGATGGATACAGTTGTCTTGCCTGTACCGCCTTTACCTGATGCAACGGCTATTTTCATGCCCAGTGTCCATCCACATCTGCTGATTCAAGCATTGCAAGCCTGCCTGCTTCAAATGCCCTGAGTGCGTCCTGAACTGTGCTTTCTGTTGTTGTGTAGACTTTGATGCCGGCAGTTTCCAGGACACGGAAGGCCTTTGGTCCGCAATGGCCAGTTATAACTGCCTCTGCACCTGTTGACGCAACGGTAGTTGCCGCTTGGATTCCGGCTCCCTGGACAGCATTGAGGTTCTGGATGTTTGGAATTGCGGAATGCACTTTTGTTTCTGAATCATATACAACAAAATATTTCGCTCTGCCGAATCTGGTATCCAACTGGGCATCGAGGCTTTCTCCTTGACTGGTGAGTGCAATTTTCATTTTCACCTCTTTTTATTGTTGTGTTATTTTGCTTAATTACCAAATATCTGCAAAAAAAAATTATTTCTCGCAGGAACCTTTTTTTCTGTGTTCAGCTACGCATTTGAGAAATTCCCTGACGCACTGGCATTTCAGCCTGTAGAAAACCTGTTTTCCCCTTTTTTCGTCCTCCAGTACCTCTGCACTCTTAAGAGCTGCAAGATGCTGGGACACTGTGGAAAAATCGAAGTCAGTCAATTCTACCAGCTCCTGAACACAATGTTCTCCGTCAATCAGCTGCTGTGCGATCCACAGGCGGAGGGGATGTCCCAATGCCTTGAATTTTTTAGCAGGCTTTTGCCATTGATCTTTATTGAAGTTGTCCATATTTGTTTTCCTTTTGACATTTGGTATAATAACCAAATAACTAAGGATGTCAAATGGCTTATGTATGATTTTTAACAGCAGTAGATCTGATATCTTTTTGGGAATAAAGATTCGGATTACACAACCCTCATCTGTTCAATTCGCCTATTGGGTCTCGCAAGTAATCCCACATGCACCATTTGTCCCATAAGATTTATCGGAAAAGTTCTTGCGCGCATTGAGGGAGAGGGCAGCCAAGTTTTGAAAAACTATGGTTTGTCTGCGTATTTTTGTAAAATGATTTGAAAAAAACAACAGTTGTAATAGAATCATTGAAGTCTTTTTCTTAATATTTGGTATATGTTACATAAATGCGAAGAATCAGGAGTTAACAAATGAGAAGAACATTTTTGTTGTTGATGCTGGGGATTGTTTTATCCCTCGGTGCAGCCGGGATCAAGGTTGATGGTAAGCTTGATGAGCAGGAATGGCTTTCAGCAAAGCCTTATGCTGGCTTTACATATCTCAAAGCCGAAAAAAGAAACAATGATTATGCTAAGACAGAGTTCAGGACTGTTGTCAGGGACGGAGTGGTTTATTTCGGCATAAAATGTCATGAGCCACTCATTGAAAGTCTGAAGGAAAAACAGCATGAAGGTGTATGGTCAACAGATGGAGTGGAGATATTCCTTGCGCCGGACGGTGGGGTTTCGGAATATTATCAGTTCCTTATCACCTACAAGAACTACAGATATGCCATGTATTACGCTGAAGGCGGCAATATCAAGCCGGATCCTTTCGGTCCTCTTTGGGATTCCGCCATTTATTCCGGTCCGGATTTCTGGTCCGCAGAAGTAAAATTGCCGTTGGAGGTGTTCTATATGACCCGCCAGGAACTTTGGAAGAAGGAGTGGCGCGTCAATGTAGCCCGTTCAAGACTTTGCTCCAGACCGCCTGAACTTACTACATGGTCGCCCCTTGAACGGCAGTTCCCCGAGCCGCATAATTTCAAACTTCTCGGCGGTTTTCCCATGCGTCCTGCTGCCGATGATGTATATATAAGTTCTGCGGCTGCAAATGTCAGAGAACTGAAGGGCGGCAGACCGGCCGGCGAACTTGTGGTGGAGATACAGCTTGCATCAGCCGGAAAGTATGAGTTTAGCGGCAAAACATTCAGCCTTAAGGCAGGCACAAATACTGTTAAGACGGATTTTGATTTCGAGAAGGACGGGCGCAATAATGTTCTTATTTCATTCAAGCGTCTTTCCGATGGCAAGGAGTTCAGCCGCTACTATCCGGTCATTGCTTCCTTCATGCCCATAAAAGTGAATTTCACACTGCCCGAGTACAGACGCAATTTCTATCCCGGACAGGATTTTTCCAAGGTCTGCGGCAGCGTTGTCCGCTCCGGAAATGAGCCTGTTACGCTGGTTCTCAGCGGTGCAGGACTTGCGGAACAGAAGCTGGTGCTTAATGGGGACAAGTTGGATTTCTCATTCGATA
>JAZURH010000350.1:0-5763 GCA_045606125.1 Lentisphaeria bacterium
GTCTGGCAGAAAAATACGCCGCCTCCACAGAGAAACGGGCGGAAAAAATAACGCCAATCGAACTGCCGAGGGAAGACTGCACTAATCTGACCACATTCACAGTGGATCCGGCAGACGCAAAGGACTTCGATGACGCCATATCAATACAACAGGAAAAGGACGGCGGCGCCCTGATAGGCGTACATATCGCCGATGTGGCATGCTTCGTAAAGGCGGGCACGCCCCTTGACAGGGCCGCACGAAAACGGGGCTTCACTTCCTATCTTCCCGGCAGGACCGTTGGCATGCTGCCCTTTGCCCTGTCCAACGATCTCTGCAGTCTGAAGCAGGACTGCGACAGGCAGACCCACAGCATATTCATGCGCGTGTCCCCGGAAGGCCGTGTGCTCTCGTCCAGACGCGCGCACACCACAATACGCAGCAGAAAACGCCTTACATTCGAAAATGTGGAGGCAATATTGGAAAGCGGCACAGCCGAAGGCATTGAGGAAAACATACTCAAAGCTGTTAAACTTCTGGGGGATATTACCGCCAAAATGCGGGAGTTCCGCGCCAAACAGGAGTCCTTTCTGCCTTTCACCCCACGGGAAGTACGGGTTCTCTGCGGCGGAAATCCTCCCGTAATCACAGGAATAAGCTCCGGCGGCTGTGAAGGCAGGGCGTCCAACATGATAGAAGAACTCATGCTTGCAGCAAATGTGTGCGTCGCAGCCGAACTGAAAAAGAAAAAAATACCCGGGCTGTACAGAAACCACAGCGAACCGGATCCGGAAGAACTGGAAGCACTTCAGCCCATGATAGAAGACATGCTGAATATAAGAAAACTGCGCCTGGCAAAACGCAGTTCCTTCGTGTCCTTCCTGAAAAAACTGAACAAAGCGGACAATGGAGACGCCATCACCCTGGGACTGCTGCGCTGCATGCCAAGAGCAGTATACGGAGCCGAATCTGAGGGACACTACGCACTGGGCAAGGAATTATACTGCCATTTCACAAGCCCTATACGCAGATATCCTGATCTTTTTGTCCATCAGCAGCTCCTTGCGGCGGACATGGGAAAAAAACTGCGCACAAACGACGATGCTGCAAAGCTGGCAATGGAATGCAATGCCAGGGAAACAGCCAACGACCAGGCAAGTTTCGCAGTAAGCGACAGGCTGAAAATGAAATACATCTTCGACAAATTCAACGGAGACCGCAGATCTTTCCTGGAATGCACTCTTATAAGACTGACTGCCTCCGGATTGTCGTTGTACATTCCGGAATACGCACTGATGGCATTCATGCCCTACGAACAGCTGCCTGGGAATCCGGACAGACATGACATAAAGGACGGGGCCATTGTCTTCGCCAGGGGCAAGCGCCGCTACCGCCCCGGAGACACTGTGCTGGCCCAGCCTATGAAGATAGACACTATCAGCGGGGAGATGCTGCTGCGCTCCGTCCGCACATTAATTTAAACCAATAAAGTTGTAAAGGGAGAAAAGAACCGTGCTTTCACTTTTAATCGCACTCGTCGGCGCTGTCGGCATCGCACTTGCACTTCACTATCCGGCAGAAACCAGCCTTACATGGTCCGTGATTTTCGGAGCCGTCGGCTTTGTGGGAATCACAGCCGCCATAAACCTTATAATGAAAAAGAAACTGGAAGCCGCTTTCATGGTGGTGCAGAACCATATCATGGAAAAGCAGCAGTACCTGTCCAGAAAAATCAATATGATGGCAGGCAGGGCAACACCCAAATTCCAGGCTGAAATAGAAAACGAACAGGCACAGTCAATAAGAGAAGCACTGACACTTCTGGATGGTCTGAACAAGTTCGAAAAATGGAACTTCATGGTCCGCAGGCAGACCAATACCATAAGGGCCCAGTTCCACTATCAGCTCAAGGAATACGATCAGGCAGACAAGTATTTCAAAAACGCTCTGCTCTTTGACCCCACCGTCATGGCAATGCTGATGGCACGCCACTACAAAAAGGATGAAATGGACAAGGTGAAAAAGCTGTTCACAAAAGGAATCAGGCGTTTCAAGGACGCAAAGGGTGCCCTGATATATGCACTGTATTCCTGGATACTTGTCCAGAAAAACGATATTGATGGCGCCATCCAGGTACTGCACCAGGCAAAGACCAAAGCTGAAAACGATGTTCTCAAGCAAAATCTGGAAAATCTGCGCAACGGACATGTCAACAGGTTCTCAAACGCAGGCTTCGCAGACCAGTGGTATCTGCTGGGACTGGAAACTCCCAAAATGCAGAAGATACGCATGCAGCCCGGCCCCGGCGGCCCCGGAATGATGGGCGGACGCCGCCGCTGAGCTATAACGCAAAAAACATTTTTCTCTGCAAAACAGGAAGCAAATTAAGGAAAAAGATAAATTATGGCACTTTGGAGTGGAAGATTTGCGGAAAAGACGGATGCCCTGGTAGCAAAATACTCGGAATCAATTTCATACGACAAGCGTCTATACCCCTTTGACATTGCGGGCAGCAAGGCACATGCAAAAATGCTGGCAAAACAGGGCATCATTCCTCAGCAGGATGCAGACGCCATCGTAAAAGGACTGGATCAGGTGCTGGATGAGATCGAAAGCGGAACATTCGATTTCAAAGAGGAACTTGAAGACATTCACATGAATGTGGAATCACGCCTTACCGAGATCATAGGCACACCGGGAGGCAGGCTCCATACAGGCCGCAGCAGAAACGATCAGATCGCAACAGATGAGCGCCTGTTCATGCGCAGCGAATGCGACAGTGTGGCTGAATTGCTGGCCTCTCTCCAGAAGGCCATGCTGGACCTGGCTGAAAAGCACAAAGATGTCATCATGCCCGGATTCACCCACCTGCAGCATGCACAGCCGGTGCTGTTCCCACATCATCTCCTTGCATATATTGAGATGTTCGGCAGAGACAGGGAACGCCTGCAGGACTGCCGCAGAAGACTGAACAGGCTCCCGCTTGGTTCAGGTGCCATCGCAGGAAGCACACTGCCGCTGGACAGGCAGTTCGTGGCAAATGAACTGGGATTCGACCAGATCACAAGAAACAGCATGGACTCGGTGGCGGACAGAGACCACATCATCGAAATGCTGGCGGACCTGTCCATAATCGCAATGCATCTTTCACGCCTGTCCGAAGACATTATAATCTGGTTCAGCCAGGAATTCGCCTTCATATCGCTGGGTGATGCCTTCACTACGGGCTCAAGCCTGATGCCCCAAAAGAAAAATCCGGATGTGGCAGAACTTACAAGAGGCAAGACAGGCAGAGTATACGGCCACCTCATGGCAATGCTCACAACCATGAAGGGACTTCCACTTACATACAACCGGGACCTTCAGGAAGACAAGGAAGGACTGTTCGATGCACTGGACACAGTTTCCATGGCACTTGCAACTATGACCGCCATGCTGGGCACGCTGGAACCCCGCGCCGAACGCATGAAGGAAGCAGCATCAGACCCGGCACTCATGGCAACGGACCTGGCAGAATGGCTGGTCTGCAGGGGGGTGCCTTTCCGGGAGGCTCATCATCAGGTGGGAAGCCTGGTGGGATACTGCGCCCGCTCCGGCAAGGAACTCAATGCAGTCACACTGGATGAAATGAAAGCCTGCATACCGGAAGCCAATGAGGAATGCCTTGCCATATTCGATCCGGAACACAGTGTATCAGCAAGAAAGGCTGCCGGCGGAACCGCCCCGGAAAATGTGACAGCGCAAATCAAGTACTGGCGCGATGCACTGGCTTGAGCCGCTTGTATTCAAGGACGGCAGCTGCCTGCCGTCCCGCATAATCCCCGGCCCCATGGAAGGGGTGACGGAGGGTTCGTTCGTTACGGTCTTCACCAGCCTGGATCTGGTGGACAGTTGGTTCACGCCCTTTATACGCATTTCCAGCGGCGTCCCCAGATTCTCACGCATGCGGGCAAAGCTTGAACCCTTTTTCGCCAGCGGACTTCCGGTAATAGCCCAACTTCTCGGCACGGACACTGATATGCTGGCGCAGTCCGCAGCCCGCCTGCATTCCATAGGCGCCACATGCGTGGACCTGAACTGCGCCTGCCCCAGCCCCCAGGTATTGAGCAGCGGCGGTGGAGGCAAAAGGCTTCTCAGTCCCCAATGGATGCACGATACAATAAGCGCAATGAAATCCGCCTGCGGCATCAGACCTGTTTCAGTGAAAATCCGCTGCGGATACAATTCACCGGACGAGATGAATGAAATAGCCGCCGCCATCAGAGAAGCGGCACCTGACATGGTCACATGCCATTTCAGAACGGTAAGGGAAATGTACTCTCCGGTACAGCACGGGTATGAACGGCTGGCAGCCATGAGAGAGCTTCTTGAACCCATCCCGTTCATAGGATCAGGAGATCTGTTTACTCCCGAAGATGCCTTGAGAATGTATAAAACAGCCGGGGTGGACGGGGTGGCGCCCGCCAGAGGACTTATGAAAAATCCCCTGCTGCTGAAGGACATAAAAAAGGCATGCAGCGGAGAAGCTCCGGACAGGGCAATGTCAAACGAGGAAAAACTCATGTTCCTGGACAAGATAGGCGAAATATCCGGCCAGTCCAGGGGACATCAGATATTCCTCCTTAAAATCGCCAAAACCATGTTCGGTAAGGAGTCCCCGGAATTCTACAGGCTTCTTGAGGACATCAAAAACACTAAACACGCCCCGCAGCCAAAATGACTGCGGGGCGCTGAAACCCTGTCGTCAGAACAGGAATCCTGCCTGAGGCTGCACTTTTACAGTCAGCGGCTCTTCAAGTTTGCCGCCCTTGCGTGAATCCATGCTTATCCTGCCTCCGGGCACTCCGTCCTTGGCAAATACAAGTTCCACCTTGCGGCCATCCGCCAGAGTAAGGTTCAACTTTACTTCAGAGGATGTCTCGGAATGTGAAATGTTCTTCAGCGGAGCGTCACCTACCTCGATGACATTCAGGAAATAGTCCCGCTGTGCAGGCTTTGCGGGAGCCAGGGCAATGCGCCACTTGCCGCCGTACTTCAAAGGTGCAATCACACTGTCCGGTGCCATCCAGTTCGCCCTGCCGCCCCAGAATTCCTTGCCGGGACCGCCGATCTTCTCTATTACACCGCCTTCGGGGAGCAGTGATGTGCAGCGCAGTGTGCCCCCTTCATCCGTGACATGAGCCGTGGTGACATTGCCCTTTACAACCGGTTCCTCCAGGAAATGCAGCAGCCATTCTTTCTTGAATTCGGCTTTGGTGGATTCAACCCGGTCAAACACCACGAACACATCCGGCTGCAGATGTACAAACTGGCGGTTGAACTCGGCACACTTCTTCCTGGAATACACATTGGTGGCGTCACCGGAAATATATGTGTAGTCATCATTGGTGGAGAATGCACGACACCTGCCGCCCAGATTCTTATCCTGGCTGCCCTGGGCATCACCGATATAGGGCATTACCTTCTCCAATATTCCGGGAACCTCGGGTGACTTATTCCAGACGTAGTCAAAACGCTCAAGTCCCTTCTTTATAGCCGAAATATCGTTTTCGAATACCTCGTCCGGATCATGTATAAGCATGGTATTGTGTGCCACGGATGAATGGTGATACTTGCACTGGAGCACCCACGCGTCATAGCGATAGCCTGAATCAATGGCAAGATAGCCCTTCCTGAAAATACTGAAATGATTTTCATCTCCCCTGGACTTGTGTGCCACCAGGCGGCTGCCTACATTGAACAGGGCATAGGTCTTGTCCTTTTCCTCGAAGTCGGAGGCCAAGC
>JAZURH010000351.1:0-14508 GCA_045606125.1 Lentisphaeria bacterium
ATTACTGTGCGGAGCAGCAGAAATATGGTGATTCCCAGAAGGAATATTTTCATAATAGGGGCACATTTCCATAGTTTTTCCGACATTGTCCATATATGATGGACATGCAGGGAAAGGGCACCCGTGATTAAAGCTGTTCCCAGTCTGGCCGCATTACTGCCTTCAACGGTTAATATGCCGGCTCTGCTTATGATAATGAATTTGCCTGTAAACAGTGACAGGGCTCCCAGTGCCGCGATTACAGCCGGAATGACATATCCGTATAAAATGGGGCATAAACCGGTATCATCGGCAGTGCCGCTGTATTTGTCCGGATCATAGTTGTTTTTATTTTGGTTCATGTCGCTGTATTTCATATTCAGGTATAAACAATGAAGATGCTATTATTAACATAAGGTTGAGGCGTAATTATTCAAATTGTAAAAATGATGCAATAAAGCAAATATGGAATGTTTCTGATGCGTTATCTGATTGCCGTGCACACCATGTGATCCGAAGAAATTGATATGAAAGACCGACTGATTGGATTATTGCTGCTCCTATTGTGCCTGCCGTTGATGGCGGTGCTGGCGGCAATTACATTTATATGTGTGCGGCGCAAGTTTATATTCCGCTCAAATCGTATGGGATTGGGCGGAAGAACTTTTGAAATATACAAATATTCCACAATGGAAGAATGGAGCAGGGAGCGCTTTGAAAAATATCTGAAGGAGCATCCCGAGTGCGCCGTGCAATGGCGGGAGAAACATAAACTTTTTAAGGACCCGCGTTGTGGCAGATGGGGACGCTTTATGAGAAGATTCAGTCTGGATGAATTGCCCCAGCTTGTAAATGTGCTGAAAGGTGACATGGCCATGGTGGGGCCAAGACCTATTACAGCGGAGGAAACACACCATTACGGCTGCAGAGTTGAAAAGTTTTTCAGTGTAAAACCCGGTATAACCGGGCTGTGGCAGGTGTCGGGGCGCAATACCACAACATACAGGCGCAGAGCTGCTCTTGACATTTATTACGCAAAAAACAAGTCTCTGTGCCTGGATTTGTGGATACTGCTTCTTTCTTTCAAGGCTGTAGCAGGCGGCAAAGGCGCCTTTTGACCAAAATTCAGGTGAATGGATATAGCCCTTGTATTTTTTTCATAGGGGGCTTGCATTCAGCTTATTTGGTGTGGGCTGCGTGCTACATTCATAAATTACCTCTGTTTCTGTGTTTTACCTGTTTGCTGTCCAGCCGTTATGGTCTGTGTGCAGCAGATGATGAGATTTTTCGGAAAGTGGCTTTTCCATATATTCGCTGTAAAGTGCCTTTATGTCTGTATTTTCGTGGGAGAATCTGACGCTGCTTCCGCTGTCCAGATCCCATAGTTTTCTTCCACGGTATTCAGCCATTTCCGTACCATCGTGTATGGGTTGTCCACCGCCGCCTGCGCAACCACCCGGGCAGGCCATGACTTCCACAAAGTCAAACTTTGCCTTTCCTGATTTGATTGCGTCCATAAGTCTGCGTGTGTTTGCAAGTCCGGATACCACTGCGATCCTGACGCTGCCGAACCCCGCAATTTCAAGCTGGCTTTCCTGCCATGCCTTATTTCCTGCAGGGCGCAACGGGGCAAAGGCATCTGCATCCGGATTATTTCCCGTTATCAGGGCGTATGCTGTGCGCAGGGCAGCTTCCATTACGCCTCCTGTGGCACCGAATATGACGGCTGCTCCCGTGCTGTTTCCAAGTGGTGAGTCAAAGTTTGTTTCTTCAAGATTTTCTGGTGAAACATTGAGGAATGCAAGCATGCGGCAGAATTCTCTTGTGGTAAGTACCACATCCACATCGGGATCGCCGCAGGCGTCCTTTTGAGTTGGCAGTTCAGCTTCCGCTTTTTTAGCCGAACAGGGCATCACTGAGACAACGAACATTTTTTTCGGGTCTATTTCCTTCTTTTCGGCAAAATAGGATTTTGCCACAGCACCGAACATCTGCTGCGGGGACTTGGCCGTTGAAAGATTGTCTGTAAACTCAGGATATTGAGTTTTCAGGAAGCGTACCCATCCGGGGCAGCATGATGTGAACATCGGCCAGTTGTGCCTGCTTTTGTCCTTCAGGCGTTCCAGCAGTTCGCTGCCTTCCTCCATTATGGTAAGATCGGCTGCAAAATTGGTGTCGAAGACATAGTCGAAGCCAAGTGCTCTGATGGCGGATACCATTCGACCAACCGTGGCTACATCCGTATCCAACCCGAACATTTCGCTCCATGCGGCGCGAACAGCCGGAGCCACTTGTATTACAGTGGTTAATTCCGGATTTGCCAGTGCTTCCAGGACTCTGTCCGTATCGTCTCTTACTGTAAGTGCGCCTGTCGGGCAGTGAGTTACACACTGACCGCAGAATGTACAGGCTGTTTCAGCGATGGGGCGTCGATCTGCAGTATCAATCAGGGAGCGGCTTCCTGAACCGACCAGGTCCCAGATGTGCATTGCCTGTACTTTGTCGCATATCTGTATGCATCTCATGCACTGGACGCATTTTGAAGCGTCACGCACTATGGGGCATGCGTATGAGGATTTGTCCTTCTCCGGTTTTATTTCGTAGGGAATCCTGCGTATGTTGAATCTTGCGGAAAGATCCTGCAGCGTGCAGTTTCCATTTCTTATACATGATGTGCATGATGTGCGGTGCCTGGACAATATAAGCTGCAGGTTTGTTCTGCGGGCCGCAAGCACCTTCGGAGATTCGGTATACACCACCATGCCTTCTTCTGCGATTGTATTGCAAGCGGCCGCCAGTCTGCCGGTGCCTTCGATTTCCACTACACACAACCGGCATGCACCTATTTCATTGATTTCTTTAAGATAGCAGAGATGGGGTATCTCAATGCCGGCATCCAGGGCGGCCTTGAGGAGAGTAGTGCCTTCTGTGACCTGGAGAGATTTGCCGTTTACAGTTATGTTTACCATTTTTCAAACCTCCCGCCCTTGAAATTGCCGAATCCGAAACAGTCACAGCGGAGGCAGCGTGCTGCCTCTTCGGATGCCTCCTGAGCTGTGTAGGGACATTCCATGCATTCAAAATCTTTTTTACGTTCTTCAGCCGGGCGTTCATGGGGATTTACTCTCCCGTGTGCCCTGAGATCGGCAAATCCTGGTGCAGGTACTTCCACATCGCATCCTATCTTATGGTCGAATCCAAGATAGGCATCTATGTTCGCGGCTGCGACCTTACCTCCGGCGATAGCCTTTACCACCGTGGCCGGACCTGTTACTACATCTCCGCCGGCAAAAACACCTTCCATGCCGCTTATTTCCGTTGCGTCGTCCGCCTTTATCCAGCCTCCGCGCCCGCATGGCACACCATCCGCCTCAAAGGCTTTGCTGTCTATGCCCTGGCCGATTGCCACGACAATCAGGTCGCATGGTATGCGTATGGGGTCCGCATCAGCATCTTTCGGGGCAGGGCGTCCGCCTCTGTCATATTCGCTTATGATCTGTTGCTTTCCCCAGAATGCAACAGTGTTTCCCTTCTCGTCTGCTTCCACTTTGAGGGGAGCGACAAGCTGCATGATCTCCGCACCTTCTGCGGCGGCACCTTCCACTTCTTCCTGCTGTGCCGTCATGTCTTCGATCCTGCGCCTGTAAACGCATGTTACCTGCTCTGCACCCAACCTTATGGCAGAACGTGTGCAGTCCATGGCCACATTTCCGCCGCCAACGACTACAATGCGCTTGCCGCTGAAGTCCGGATACTCTCCGTCTCCTATGCCGCGCAGCAGCTGGACTGCGGATATTACGCCGTTGGAGTCCTCGCCGTCTATACCGAGTTTTTTATCCGTATGAGCACCTATGGAAATGAACACTGCGTCATATTCTTTGCGAAGTTCAGGCAGCGGTATGTCCCTGCCTGCATCTACTCCCAGCTTGACATCTATTCCAAGTGACAGAATGGACGCTATTTCCCTGTCAAGCACTTCCCGCGGGAAACGGTAGCTTGGTATACCGTAGCGCATCATTCCGCCGAGTTGATTACGCTTTTCAAATATTGTCACCTTGTGTCCCATCAGGGTCAGGTAGTATGCTGCCGTCAGACCTCCGGGGCCGCCTCCGATGACGGCGACTTTTCTGCCTGTTGCAGGTGCGCATTCCGGCTGGGGAACATCGCCGGCATTTTCAACGGCGTACCGTTTGATGGCCCTTATATTGACTGCATCGTCCACCATTATGCGCCTGCACTGGTTTTCGCATGGATGCTCACAGATGTACGCACATGCCACGGGGAGGGGATTATCCTTTCTTATCAGGCGCACTGCATCTGCATGGCGTCCTTCACGGACGAGTGCTATGTAGCCGGGAATGTCCACATCGGCGGGGCAGAGTGCCCTGCAGGGGAGCGCTTCTTTTTTTGCTACTTTGCAGCGTCCGTTTACTGCATGTTCCATGTAGTCATCCCTGAATGCGCGCAAACTTATCAGGACGGCATTTGCCGCTTCTATTCCGATTGCGCAGTCTGAAGTTGCTGATACGGTCTGCGCTGTTTCTTCGATAAGCTTGACAGCCTCTTCTCCGCCTTCTCCGTCCAGAAGCTTGTTCAGCATTTCGGCCATGGTACCCAGGCCTATGCGGCACGGAGCGCATTTTCCGCAGCTTTGTGTTCTGGAAAGTTCAAGGTAGTTCAGTGCAGCCTCGACCGGACAAAGTCCCGGCGGGCTTGCCGTGAGGCGCCTCTGCATTCCTGCATGAAGCTGCTCTAATGCGCTTTGCAGCTGTAGCGGGGTTTTTAATTCAAGTCTGCTCATGTATCTCTCCTGAATTACGGTGCGTCGCTTATGAAAACTATAAGTGTGAAGTCTTCATGGCGGCGATTTGTGTAAATTACGGTAATATAATCCGCAATATACCTTTTTTCGACTTGAAAACGGAAATAATGATCCTGTGGCCGAAGGTTTTATTATTGGCATAAAGCCTGTCTGGTTTGAAAAGCAAGTTGCTTTATGTTTACCAGTTCAGAGGGGATTCCCCTTTTTCAACAAGCATTCTGTTTACTTCCGAGAAAAGTCTGCATCCGAAGAATCCCCGGTATGCAGACAGCGGCGAAGGATGTGCTGCCTTGAAAACAGGATGATCACCGGAAATGGCCTCTTCGAATCTTGCCGCATCCGCTCCCAGAAGAATGAAAACGCATGGCCTGCTGCGTGATGAAACAGCCTTTATTACTGCTTTTGTAAATTCGTACCATCCGATTTTGCGGTGTGAACCTGCCGAGTGCGCCCGCACGGTAAGTGCGGTGTTAAGAAGTAGAACACCCTGTTCTGCCCAGTCGTTCAGGGTTGTCGTGGATGGCGCCGGTTTTCCAAGGTCGCTTTCATATTCCTTGAAAATGTTTCGCAGTGATGGGGGGACTTTTACATGGTCCGGGACGGCAAATGCGACCCCCATGGCCTGTTCCGGTTCATGATATGGATCCTGTCCCAACCAGAGAGCACGGACTTTTTCAAATGGCGTAAGGCTGAATGCGCGAAAGATCATGTCTTGCGGCGGATATATTTCATAGCCAGCTGAATATTCTGCCTCCAGCGCATTATTCAATTGTTCTCCATTAAAATGTCGCAGTGCCTGTGCCCAGTCTTCAGGAAGTGCATCAGGGATTGAAGGTATTCTGCTTGAGTCCGCCATAATATGTTGTATTCTCTATGTTGACCTTTTGTACTGTGCACTCTGCCGGGGAATCTGATATGTGTCCTGACAGCATGCAAGGCATCATTGTTCTGTTAATCTGCTTTTTATTTTTTATTTTATTTTTTTTCAGAGGGCGATGTCATGATTTCATTTCTGCTGCAATTTTACGCAGTTCTCCTGCTGAAAAACCTGTGAGCTTGAATATGTCCTCCCAGGAAAAATTGTATTGAAGCATTTTTCTTGCCATGGAGTATTTTTCTTCCATCCGTCCTTCAGCCTTTCCTTCGGCCTTTCCTTCAGCGACTCCTTTGACGCGTCCTCTTTCCATAAGGTCTTCAATTGCTTTGCACATAGTTATTTCCTCCTCATTTTCTGTTAAATGTATATCGCATTGTAAAAGGCTGTTCAGCAGCATTATTTCCGGATAGCCCAGAGTCAAATCCGGAGTATCATTTTCAAGTTCTTTTAGCAATGCGTTCAAGTTTTCCTGATTCCTGAGAAAATTTATAACTGCTTTGAATTTATCGCAAGTCATAAGATTTCTTTTTTCATACAGGTCTTCTATTTCCAGTACATGTATATTGTAGTCATTTATGTATTTTATCGGGTGATTTTGTCTGCGAGGGAAAAAATCTGACAAGCTTATGGGACTGCGCCATTTTTTCAATGAAAGATTTACGACTACATTGACTATGGGATTTATAGGGCCCTTTGTTTCGTTGTATTGCTTTATATATTCCCTTGTGTCATATTCCATAAGGCGCAGCACCATGTCCGGGCAGTCATAGGTTTGAAGTTCAATTCCCAGTACAAGATAGTCAGTTTCCCCGTCTGTGAACATATTGGCGTTGAAAAGCAGGTCCCTTATTCTCAACCCCGGGACGGTTTTGTCATTGACTATTGCAGTGCCGGGATACTCTGTGTTTTTTTCCTGTATTTCTTCGGGAAATAACCGTTTTTCACCATTGAATAAATGAGCGTTGAATAAATCCGCTACTATTTCCCTTTGTCTGAAAAATAACTTTGAAGCTTCATCTTTTTTTGACATGCTTATGCCTCCTGCCGATAATTATAAAAATCATATTTTTTCATTGAATGAATTTATTATATCTTTTGTAGAATTCAAATTTGAAATTAAAAAATTCAAAAGAAATGGATATTATGTTTATCAGCTGCTGATCGGTATAAATGGATTTACTGATATGAAAAACATTTTGATTTTAATGGGAGCTGGATATTGATCAGGAAGTTTTCGGTTTGAATGGATTTATGATTTGTTTCGGTTGATACACATGGCTGCTTTGGTGAAATTATCTTGCAAAGCAGGGTGTAAGGGCTATATTTGATCAGTTTTGCAGTTTTATCTAATTGATTTGACCAATAACAGGAGAGTATGTAAGATGGATGCAAGTAAATGGAGAATCGAGACCAAGGCTGTGCAGGCAGGTTATGAACCGGAAAATGGCGGGCCCCGCGTTGTTCCGATTGCTCAGAGCACAACTTACAAATACAATGATGCGCAGAGCGTGGCAGATCTGTTTGATTTGAAAAGGGCCGGTTTTTTCTATACGCGCCTTGCCAATCCCACTGTTGACTGCTTTGAAAAGAAGATAGCCGCCATGGAGGGCGGTGTGGCTGCCGTTGCTACAAGTTCCGGGCAGAATGCCAATGCGCTGGCGCTGTTGAATATTGCACGCTGCGGAGACCACATCGTGTCTACGGCAACGCTTTACGGCGGCACGGTTTCACTTTTCTCAAATACCCTCAAGAAAATGGGGATCACTTTTACTTACATCTCTCCGGAAGCAACTGAAGCAGAGATAGAGGCTGCCATACAGGATAATACCAAGGCGATTTTTGCGGAAGTTCTTGCCAATCCCGCTCTTACGGTGCTGGACATAGAGAAGTTCGCAAATGTGGCTCACAAGTATGGATTGCCCCTGGTGGTGGACAATACTTTCCCGACTCCGTTTATATGCCGCCCATTTGAGTGGGGAGCTGATATTGTGACCCATTCAACCACAAAATACATAGACGGTCATGCAACGAGCGTTGGCGGTATTGTGGTAGAAAAGGGTGGCTTCCCCTGGAACAACGGAAAGTTCCCCGAACTGGTAACTCCCGATGAAAGCTATCATGGCCTGGTGTATTTTGACAGTTTCCAGCCTGCACCCTATTCAGCTAAGATGCGTGCTCAGTGGATACGTGACCTTGGAACGCCTATGATGCCTTTCAATGCGTTTATGTCCATGGTTGGCTGCGAGACTTTGCATCTCAGGATGGAACGCCACAGCAGCAATGCGCTTGCTCTGGCAAAGCATCTTGAAAAACATCCTATGGTCAAGTGGGTCAAATATCCCGGATTGGAGTCCAGCCCGGACTATGCACGTGCACAGAAGTATCTCAAGGGACTTTGCAGCGGTGTACTCTGTTTTGGTGTCAAGGGCGGCACCAGGGCCGGTGAAATAGTAATGAACAGTCTGCGTATTGCGGCCATTGCTGTGCATGTGGCTGATCTTCGTACTTGCGTACTTCATCCTGCCAGTATGACTCATCGCCAGCTCAGCGAGGAAGAACTTGTTGCAGCCGGCGTGTCGCCTGATCTTATCCGCGTATCCGTGGGCATTGAGCACATAGACGATATAATCGAAGATTTTGATCAGGCCCTTGCAAAAGCTGAAGGCTGATAAAACACGGGACTGGCCGGATTTCCGGCCGGTCCTTTTTTCTGATGTCCGGTCCGGATGTATTCATATGCAGCCGGAGTGTGTTGTTGTAAAGGTGAAAAATGCTTCCTGCTTTTATAAAGAGAGATGATATACGCGGTCTGTATCCGCAGGAATTGAATGGGGAAACTGCCGAGGCTATCGGCTATGCTGTCTGCCGTCTGCTGTCAAGAACTGTTGAGAATCCAGTTATGGCGATCGGTCATGATTGCCGCAGGGGAAACAGGGAGATACTTGAAGGCTTTGCAAAAGGTTTTCATCAGGCGGGAGGACGTTGTGATTCTTTCGGTCTGCTTTCCACGGAGCATGTATACTATATTTGCGGAACAAATCCTGAATATTCCGCAGGTGCAATGATAACGGCGTCACATAATCCCGCATGCTACAATGGCATAAAACTGCTTCATGGCGGATGTGTTCCGTTTTCATCAGATGAACTTGCTGAAATAGGCAGGGAAGTGCAGAACTACAGTCCGCAGCCGGGAGATGTCCCCCCGCCCGCGATGAAGTTCATGGATTTCGATGGATATGCGGAATATCTGCTGCGCCTTTCAGGGTTGGACAACAGGGAGGACAGCAGTCACGGACAGATACGGGTAGTGGTGCTTGCCGGACATGGAATGGGTGGACTTGCTTTCGGGACAATTGCGGAAAAATTGCGTTCGAAGGGGTTGCAGACCGCTCTTATCGAGCCCATGCCTGACGGAGATTTTCCAAATGGAGTGCCTAATCCTCTGGATGGAAATTACATTGCAAGACTTGCTGAACTTGTGGAGGAGCATCAGGCAGATCTGGGAATATGCTTTGACGGCGATGCGGACCGGGCCGGCTTTGTGGATGGCTGGGGGCAGGAGATAATACCATCCCAAACCCTTGCCCTCATTGCGCGGCATCGTTTGGATAAGGGAAGTGCTGAAAAGCCTGTTGTAATGCGTAATCTGTGCTGTTCCAGGCTGGTTCAGGATCTGTTTCCGGTTGAAAGCGGCGTGGAACTTGTTGATACTCCTGTCGGTCACGGCAGGATAAAGCTGCTGATGCGTCATCCTGCCTACAATTCCCGTTGCATTTTTGCCGGTGAGCATTCCGGGCATTATTTTTATCCTGATTTTTTCCATGTTGACAGCGGAGTTCTTACAAGTTTAAGCATGATACGCATAGTCTGGGAATTGCGTGAGCAGCGGAAATCTCTGCCGGAAATGCTTTCCGCATGGCGGGAAAAATATGTGTGGAGCGGCGAGATCAATTTCCGGCTTGGTTCAAGGGAGGAGGTGCTGCCGGTTATGAGCAGCGTGTGGCGCAGCGAAAATGCTGAGGGTGTCCGCCGTTTTGAAGTTGCAGTGGATCCTGAATTAAAGGTTCAGCGGGTATTTGAGAACAATGGGGAATATGTGCCGGATGCCCTGGCTGCTCCAGATTTGAAAATGCAGAGTGGCGATGCGGAATCCGGCTGGTGGTTTGTTCTGCGTCCTTCCGGCAATGAACCCTGTCTGCGTCTTAATGTGGAGGCCTGGGGAAAAGACGCCGCTTCGCTGTGCGCCCGCAGGACGGATGAACTTGTGAGCAGGCTTCAGGCTCTGGGGGCGGTGCGCTGATGGAATATGATTTCCCCATTGTGGATTGCCATGCCCATCCTGCCGATGCGCGTCTGGTGTCCTGTGCCGGGGAGATCATGGCTGAATCGGTGAGAGCCGGAGTTGCCAGAATGCTGCTGAACGGTACCCGTCCGGAAGATTGGAACAGGACTTTGAACCTTGCTTCGGCATTCGGATATGATGGAGCCATTGGGGTGCATCCGTTTTATGCAGCTGATTGGAATAAAGCTGCAGAACAGAAAATGCGCAGTATGCTGGCATCAGGTAATATCGCCGCAATAGGTGAAATTGGTCTGGACGGGACTTTGGACAAAGCGACTTTCACGGCGCAGAAATGTGCCTTTGAAGAGCAGCTTGCCATTGCATGTGAGTTTGAACTGCCTGTGGCACTGCATGTGCGCAATGCGTGGGATGCTTTTTTTGATGTTACAAGTCGAATAGGCATTTCACGGCTGCAGGGATATTGCCATAATTTTACGGGACCATGGGAAATCGGCGCAAGACTTGTGGAAGCGGGGCTTCTTTTATCCTTTAATACGCCGGTATTCAGGGGGCGTAAATTGCTTTCTACTGTGGAAAACATTTCTTTGGACAGTATATTGACGGAGTCCGACATGCCTGACATGCCTATGCCCGGCCATGATGACAAACGTCCGTGGCATGCCGGTTCCATTCTGCGTCGTTTGGCGGTATTGAAGGGGATTTTGACTGAAGATCTTGTAAGTGCTGTCCTGAAAAACTATGACAGGCTTTTCAGGCGTTGGCGTGATAATTGAAAAAATAACATTTCAGCAGGGAGAATCTAAATGCAGATCGGTGTAAGTTCGTATAGTTTTTCAAGACTGGTGAACAGCGGTGCAATGAAGGAAATAGAGTGCATTGCAAAAGCAAAGGAAATGGGCTTTGATGTCATTGAGTTTTCTGCGCTTCACATTCCTGAGGGCATGGACATCATGGACTATGCCGTTCAGTTGCGTGAGGAAGCTGATCGTGTGGGCATTCCGATTGCAAACTTTACTCAGGGCGCAGATCTGCTTTCCGGCAGCGATGGAAATGTTGAAGCAGAAATCGCAAAGGTAAAAAAACTGATTGATGTTGCAGAGATACTCGGTGCTCCCGGATTCAGGCATGATGCGGCCGGCGGCAAATTCCCTGAAGGATGGCAGGGTGCAAAAACATTTGACACAGCTCTTCCGCGCATCGCTGACGCCTGCCGCGAAATCACGACTTATGCAAAGAAAAAGGGAATACGCACAATGGTGGAGAATCATGGCTTTTTCTCCCAGGATGCGCTAAGGGTGGAAAAGCTGGTAACAGCCGTGAATGATGAAAATTTCGGTGTTTTGATAGATATCGGAAATTTTGCCTGTGCAGATGATGTGGTTGAAAAGTCAGTGGGGATACTTGCTCCCATGGCCTTCCATTGCCATGCCAAGGACTTCCATGTGAAGTCCGGTATGGAGCCATACCCGGGAGACGGCTGGTTCATGTCCCGTTCAGGCAATTGGCTGCGCGGCGCGATCATAGGGCATGGATCACTTCCGATAATCCAGCAGGTCAGAGCAATTGTGAAGAGCGGATATGACGGTGTCTTCTCTGTGGAGTTTGAAGGCATGGAAGATCCTTTGAGGGGCATTGAATTCGGGCAGAAGAATCTGCGCCGCTTTGTGGCGATGGCCCAGAATTATGCCAATTAATTGAGTTCAATTGCTGAATACGCGTACTGCAAAGACGGAACAGTGAATATGTCCAGGGGAAGAATGCTGTTGTTTTGTGTATGTGCCGCAGCTGCGGCTTTGCTTGCCTGTATAGTCTGTCTTGCAGTACGCGGTGATGGAAGCGGTATTTCAAAGCGCGCCGCAAGGCGTATGCTTTCGGAATTGGAGACGATTGCCGTTGAACAGCATGCCGCTGCTGCAGCCGGTTCCGGCAGTGAAGCGCGCATGGCATTGAATCTGGCCGTCAAGGCGGAGTATGCAATTTCCAGGGCAGATGACGGAAAGTTTACGGCTGCGCAGAAGACCCTTTTGCGTGATACGCTTCTCATGCTTCGTACGGCAAGGGCTGCCATAGAGGCCGGTGAATCTGAAATTCCGGAGGAAAAGGGTGGCAGACTTCGGGCATACGTGTCGGAAATAGATGGTACTGTGCAGACTTATTCTGTTTCCGTGCCGGCCGGATACGACCCTGAATTGAAGTGGCCCCTGATAGTGTCAATGCACGGGCATGGCTGGTATGGCAGGTTCCAGGGACATCCTGCCCCGTCGTATTCAGGGGCAATATGTCTGTCCCCCCAGGGGCGTGGAGCCACTGACTACAAGGAACTGGGTGAAGATGATGTGATGGCGGCCATAAGTGAGGTGAAACGGGATTTCAGCATTGATGAGGACAGGGTGTATCTTACCGGTGTCTCCATGGGAGGTACAGGTGCTTTTTCCATTGCATCGCATTATGCCGATCAGTTTGCAGCAATATTGCCTGTATGCGGAAACTCTGACAACCGGGTATGGACAGAAAACTGGGGCTGGAATAAAAAATATGAGGGACGGGATGATGATTTGCGGAAAAAATTGCAGGACAGGCATTCTGCCTTGAATTGCGCCGTGAATCTTATTAACATGCCTATGTTTGTCATTGCAGGATCGGCGGACAAGGTTGTTCCTCCCGGACATTCGCGCAATGTAGTTGAATTGCTGCGAAGCTATGGTGCTCCCAGGCTTGAATACAGGGAGTTTCCAAATTGCGGTCATGGCGGTTATCCCAAGGAATCCGTTGCCGATGCCATGGCCTGGATGTGTTCATGGAAACGTGATCCGGAACCGAAGTCAATTTACTGGAAGGCATTTCAGTTGAGATATGGCAAGGCCTGGTGGACCAGGATGGAGCAGTTTGAGGGACCCTTGTCCCATGCAGTCATCAAGGCTTCTGCTTCTCAAGGCAGAATAGATGTGGAGACTTTTAATCTGCTGTCATTTTCTTTGCAGAGGCCAGTCGGTGGCTGCGGCACCGGTGCGGTTTCTCTATGGGTTGATGGTCGCGAAGTGCGTCTGCGCAGGCCTTTGGAGGCGCATTCCTGGGTGACATTGCGCAGGGATCCTATCCATGGCTGGCTTGATGCGGTGGATGCACAGAATCCCGGCATTATAAAAAGGTCCGGCTTTGAGGGCCCAGTCTCTGATGTGCTGCGTGAACCGTTTACTGTCGTGATTGGCACTACATCTCCTGTGCCCGGAATGGTAGAAGCGTGGAAAAGGGAGGCAGAAGCTTTTTCCAATGAATGGGAGCGGAGAAACGGCGCCCCATGCCGTGTGATAACGGACAGGCAGTGCTCTCTGGAAGATATGCGAAAGTATAATATGATTCTTTTTGGAGGGGCAAGAGATAATTCCGCCAGTGAACTGGTAGGCCCGTTCATGCCCCTTTCAGGAATATTTTCGCTGCTTCCTGTAAAAAACGAGGATCCGGGCGAAGGGCGCAGAGGGCTTGAATCCGAAGATCTTGGATCTTTCCTGATGTATCCCAATGTGGAATATGCTCCAGACAGGCTTGTGGTTATGATATCTGCCAATTCTCCTCAGGCAGCTTTCCAATGCTGGGGACGCTTTGGCAATTGGTTCAACTGGGGTGTGTATGACAGCGCAAAGTATTTTGACTATGCGGTGTACGATGCACGTTCAGTTTCACCGGAAACCATGCTTCTTGAAGGCTGGTTTGGCACGGACTGGAGCATAGAGGGCGGTGTCTACCGTCTGGGAAATGAAAAGCTGCGCAGCACTGTGCCAGTGCAGAAATATCCGGATGTTCATTTACTGGAGGACATGGAGGATGAAACATTGCCGCTTGTGCGCCTGATGCCGTCTAAAATAGATCACATGCGGGGTGCTCTTGGGCTTGGGCGGGGATTCTTCGGCGAGGATCTGAAAAATGATAATTCCATAGGAGTGCGCGCTCCATGTGTTATAGAGTATGAACTTGACGGAAGTTTTTGTGATTTTACATCTGTTGTAAAATTGGTCGAAGCAAGGGAAATGACCTTGCGCGGCGCGCGCAGAAAGGCGGAAAAAGTTTCATTCAAGTTATATGGGGATGAGCGTCTACTGCAGGAGCGGACGATTTCCTGGGATGAGCCAGAAGCGCGTATATCCTCTGTGGTGCGCAGTGTGAAAAAATTGCGTCTGGAAGTCAAGCCTGCAGGCGGCCCCTCATGGCAGCACAGTGGTGCGGCCTGGGTTGACCCGGTGCTTTGGCGCGGGAACGCTCCTGCTGAGTACAGGGAAGAACAGAAGCAGATAAAGTGAGGTATATTGTGGAAGGACTGCTTTGACAATGCGCATACTTTTCTGTCTGGACTATTATTATCCTCATATTGGCGGTGCTGAAATCCTTTTTCAGAATATCGCCGAAGGACTGGCGCGTCTTGGACATCAGGTGGATGTTGTTACCCAGCGTGTTGAGGGGACAGAAGCATTTTGCGAGCATAATGGAGTGCGTATTCACAGGGTAAGGACTTTTGGCGTGCGTCATTTCTTT
>JAZURH010000352.1:0-2993 GCA_045606125.1 Lentisphaeria bacterium
GAGAGTTCGCCGAGAGTGCCGTCCTCGCGCAGCTCGTCGATAGCCTTGTTGAGGGCATCCACAAGATTCTGCTGCCCCTTGGAGACGGGGATCGCGGTGACGGCGACTTCCTCCGTCGACGCGACGACCTTCAGCGGTGCGTCCGGGTTGTTCTTCATGTAGTCGGCGAAGACCATGAATGTTGAGCTGAAGGGGATTGTTCCTGTCAGGGCAAGACCATTGCTGATGAGACCCATTCCAAGTTCACGCACGCCGTAGTGGACATTGCGTCCGGCCCAGTTTTCGGGACCGAAGTCACCTGCGCCCTTGAGGTATGTCTTTGTGGAGGGGTTGAGGTCAGCGGAACCGCCTACCAGAGCGGGAACCAGTTCAGCGGCCTTCTGCATGATGGTGCCGCCGGAAGCGCGTGTGGCTGTAGCCTTCTGGGGGGCGACTGCCATAAGCTGCTTGCATATGTCCGCAGGTACTTCCTTGTTGAGCAGGGCATTGGCGGCAGCCTGTGCGTCCTTGTCCATGGAAGCGATGAACTCGTTGTATTTTGCATTCCATTCGGCTGCTTCTGCCTTTCTTGCGGCGATGGTGTCGTCACAGAGTTTGCGGACATCGTCGGAAACCACGAAAGATTCCTTGGGATCGAAGCCAAGTGCTTCCTTGGTGAGTGCCAGTTCGTCTGCACCGAGAGGTGCGCCGTGGCAGGATTCCTTGCCGGCCAGGTTGGGTGATCCCTTTCCGATGGTTGTCTTTCCGATGATGAGTGTGGGCTTGCCCTTGGTCACCTTTGCCATCTGGATGGCAGCACGGATCTGCTTGACGCAGTTGCCGCAGATGTTTATGATGTTCCAGCCGTATGACTCGAAGCGTGCGGCAACATCTTCTGTGAATGTGATGTCAGTGGAGCCTTCGATGGAGATCTTGTTGCTGTCGTAGAATACGATCAGATTGTCCAGCTTGAGATGTCCTGCCAGTGAGCAGGCTTCGTGTGATGTGCCTTCCATGAAGCATCCGTCACCGCTGATGACATAGACTTTCTGGTCGAAGAGGCAGTCGCATGCACCAAGACGTGCTTTCTGCTGCTTGAGACCGATGGCCATGCCGACTGCTGATGCAAGACCGGAGGCCAGAGGTCCTGTTGTGACTTCAACGCCCTTTGTGTGGCCGTATTCGGGGTGGCCGGGGCACTTGCTGTCAAGCTGGCGGAACTGCTTGAGGTCGTCCATTGTCAGGCCCATTCCGAAAAGATGGAGCAGGGTGTATATGAGCATGGAACCATGTCCGGCTGAGAGGACGAATCTGTCGCGGCCTATCCATTCAGGATCTCCGGGGTTGAACTTCATGAAGTCGTTCCAGAGTGTGAAGGCATAGTCTGCTGCGCCCATGGGCATTCCGGGATGTCCGGAGTTTGCCTTCTGCACGCCGTCGGCTGCCAGGATACGCACTGTGTCAATGGCTTTCTTGAAAGTTTCGCAATTGCACTTCATTTTGCTTTTTCTCCTTGAACTTTCTTGTTTTTTCCTGTTCTATTGTAAAAGTTGGGAACTTATCAATCCTGATGTCTTGACTGGGGCTGTCCCGCCTTCAGCCAGGCTATGATGAACTGGTCTATATCTCCGTCCATGACGGCGGAAATATTGCTTGTTTCCGTGTCGGTGCGCAAATCCTTGACCTGCTGGTATGGCTGGAACACATATGAGCGGATTTGATTTCCCCAGGCGTTATCGCCTTTTGCCGCAGATTCAGCGGCATGTTCGGCTCTGCGTTTGTTTTCTTCTATGTCGTAGAGCTTTGCCTTGAGGATTCTCATGGCATTAGCCTTGTTTTTATGCTGTGAGCGCTCGCTCTGGCATGTGACCACAATCCCTGTCGGAATATGCGTTATGCGCACTGCCGAGTCTGTCCTGTTGACATGCTGACCACCGGCGCCGGAAGCACGGAAAGTATCGATCCTGAGATCGGTTTCCGCTATATCGATGCTGATTTCGTCGTTGATTTCAGGCAATATGTCGACAGACGCAAAGGATGTATGTCGCCTTTTGTTGGCATCGAAGGGGGATATTCGAACAAGTCTGTGCACTCCCTTTTCCGCCTTCATGTATCCGTATGCAAAGTCGCCCGATACAGTGAATGTGACATATTTAGTACCCGCCTCGTCACCTGGCTGCAGGTCAGCTATTTCGTATGAGAAACCACGGCTTTCAACCCAGTGTGTGTACATTCTGAACAGCATGCCGCACCAGTCGCATGCTTCCGTTCCGCCTGCACCGGCGTGTATGGTCACGATGGCGTTGTTATGGTCAAGTTTTCCAGAGAGGAAACAGAGGAATTCCAGCTTGTCCAGATCTTCAAAGAGAGTCTTGGACTGTTCGTCTGCCTCATCATAGAAAGATGAATCCTCGCCTTCTGCTTCTGCAAGTTCCGCCAGTGCCTGAAAGTCTTCAAGCTGGGAACTTGTTTTCTTGTACGGTTCGAGGAGGTTTTTGAGTGAACTGACTTCTGCAACTATTTCCTGGGCTGCTTCCCTGCGGTCCCAAAAGTCGTTTCTTGTCATTTGTGCTTCGAGAAGATCAAGACGTTCCTGTTTGCTGGGGACGTCAAAGATACCCCCTTAAGTGCTCAAGACGCTCGGCGGCCTCCTGCACTTTGTTCTGAAGTTCTTCTTTTGTCATTTTGAGTGATTCCTGTTTTTTGATGTTTACAGGCCGTATTTGCGCGACCATTGCCTTAATATAGCCCCGTTGGCGGATTTATGTAATGATTTTCGGGCAAAAAACTGTTTTTTTGCATAGTTGTTCTTTGACTGTTGATGATGATGGTTTTCGATGGTAAACAGATATTCTCTTTGATGTTGTTTTTATCAGGGATTTTATTGAGCGCCCCCTATAATTGAATGTTTTTAAATTGCATTTATTTATATTCATAAAATAAATTCAATTATTTTCTTTTTTAGTGGTTGATTTTCGGTGATGGGGCGATATTTTATAAGGGCGGCTGGGTGG
>JAZURH010000353.1:0-2186 GCA_045606125.1 Lentisphaeria bacterium
ATAACTGTCTGTGCAGTAACCGCTTCCTTCATGGTTGCGCCGCAAGAGAACATGCCTAACCCCTCCACGAAGACGATCTTAGCCTTATATCCGTTTTCCGCAGTAAATGCATCAAACAGGTCTTTTATCCGATTCTCATCCGCATCTGCAGGGATGGTAAGCTGTTTTGCCTTGGCATAAACAATATGGTCCGGAGAAAGGCTCTTGGTAGCCGTGTCATAAGAAAGGATCTCTTTGTTTGCCATGAATTTCACAGTAGCCGGCTGATCATTACCGTAAAGAGCACGCAGAACAGGAGAAATAGCAACAACCTTCTGCAGGTCAAAAGGCACTTCCTCCAGATCGGGACTACGTTTTACCGCTGCTGCCAGCGTATTCATCGTCGTTTCAGCCAGTGCATCCAGTCCTTCCACCGTGTCAGAAGCGAAGAAAATACCGTGGTTTTGCAAAAACAGCAGTTCGCAGTCCTTGCCTGTCTGCTGTTTGTAGGCGTCCATAACTTTTCTGCATTCCAAAGCCAGGATATAACCAGGCTTACATGCATCCACCCACACAGCCCGAGGAAACAGATGCTTCATCGCCTCTGCTCCCACTTTTGCACAGGTCAAACCATTGACGATAGCCGGATGCACATGGAGAATATACTGCTGTGGAAACAGGTTGTGAAGCAGTGTCTCCACAGAAGGGCGACGGTTTTCACCCTTAATTCGGGCTGCCATCATATCTTCCAGAACCATAGCCTCCCGGGCCGCTTCATCTTCCGGATATTCCGCGGTCCACATATTATCCAGCAGCTCCCGCTCCAAAACTACGAAGTCCTCTGCCTTGATGGTTGCCAGCGATGTACCAGAGCCCTTGACCCACAACAGATCCTTACTCTTAAAAGAAGTATTTCCGCCGCCGGCCAAAACATATTCCGGATTGGCGCCGTATTTATTCGACATTGCCGCCAGTGCGGCAAGTTGATCTGCATATTCTTTCATTTTCATTCTCTCTTTCTTAAAACGTCTATTTCATATTGCTTGACGGATGCGAACCATTCACCATCAGCAGGTGCACCGCAACGGCGGCAGTACTCCGTCCAGATTTCTCCAAAGGGCATGGTCTTCAGTTCTTCCTGAACGACCATCAGCCCTGTCCAGTTGTCCGCATTCTGCATGGGCGTCAAATCAGGCGTACATAGCGCCATAAGAAGCGCCTTCTGAACATTTCGGAATCCAAGAATCCAGGCGGAGATACGGTTGATGGAAGCGTCGAAGTAATCCAGAGCGATCTTCACGCTGCCTTCCAGACCGCCGCAGCGGACGATCTCCTTGCAGATTTCCCTGGTCTCATCATCCAGCAGGACAACGTGATCACTATCCCAGCGTATAGGGCGCGTGATATGCAGGGCGACCTCAGGAAAGAAAGCCAGCAGCGCAGGGATTTTGTCGGATACAACTTCGGTGGGATGGTAGTGACCATTATCCATCAGGGGGATACACTTTCCCCTGTTCAGTGCTGCATAGCTCAAGGCAAATTCAGCATTGCCTACGGTATAAGCTTCTACGCCGATGCCAAAGACCTTGCTTTCTATGCAAGGCTTGACCTGGTGAAAATCAAACGGTTCGGTCAGTATCTCATCAATCGCTTCTCTATAGCGAACGCGGGGACCCAGCCGGTCAGCAGGAATGTCCTTAAAGCCGTCACCGGTCCATATATTCATAATGCAAGGCTGCCCCAACTGCTCCGCCAAGTAATTGGATATGCGGATACATGCCTTACCATGCTCAATCCAGAACTTGCGGATCTCAGGATCCGGAGAGGACAGGGTCAGGCCATTGGCCTTGGGGTGAGAGAAAAAGGTAGGATTGAAGTCACAACCCAGACCCCGTTCCTTGCAAAAGTCCACCCATTTTTTGAAGTGCCTAGGCTCCAGCTCATCCCGGTCCGCCCATTCACCATCCTCAAAAATTGCATAGCTTGCGTGGAGGTTCATCTTCTTGGTGCCGGGGCACAGCTTCAGCACCATATAAGTCGGAGGCCACGCGGTCTTAGGAAGACAACAGCAAGCAGCAACTCCTTGGCTCACAGAACGACATGGCTACGATCCGACTTCCGGTCCGCCCATTCACCATCCTCAAAAATTGCATAGCTTGCGTGGAGGTTCATCTTCTTGGTGCCGGGGCACAGCTTCAGCACCATAT
>JAZURH010000354.1:0-8098 GCA_045606125.1 Lentisphaeria bacterium
GAACTACAGGTTTTGTCTGCGCTGCAGTGCTTGCGATATTCCTGTTATCCTCAATCGGAACCGGATTGCGCAGCACGATTTCCGGTGGTAAATGCAATTCTCTCGCGCTTGGCGGGGCAGCATGCCTTGCAGTGGTTTTCCTTGGCATGTTTATAAGCGATCCATTTACACGGGGACTTGCCTGGATGCCGGCACTTGCTTTTGCATCTGTTGTCATACCGGGTGTGAATGAGGAAATCCGGGGATTCAGGGCAATGCCGGGATATGCACTGGCCATGGGAATACTTCTTGGTGTTCTTGTATGCGGTGTTGCATTATGCGGCAAGTGCGGTTCAGCCGAAGAAAAATGCGGAGCTGCCATCCCTGTAAGCAAAACGGCAGAAGCTGTCCAGGCAGAAAAAGCATCAGGTTCCGGAGTTGTGAAGGATAATATGAAACCTGCCCCGGTGCCGGGTATTCCCATGCTGATGACTAAGATGTTCAAAGTTCTCAATGCGGACAGCGCACTCAAGGTTACACCGCCGTTTAAATATGTGGTTATGAAGGACACAGCTTCTGCAAAGATCCTTGAAGTGCTTGATAATGCGGGTAAGCCGCCGGAAGGCAAAGAGCCTTCAATGGAATATGGTGGTGCTGTGTTCCAGGTGGATATTGCTCAGAAGGGCAAATACAAGATCTGGGTGAATGTATGGTGGGAAGGTTCCTGCGGCAATACCCTCAGCGTTCAGGTCGGTGATGAAAAGAGAGCTGTCACAGTCGGTAATGACAGTACATATAACCAGTGGCATTGGGTTGAAGTTCCCCGCACATACGATTTTGAAGCCGGAACATATCCTGTGGTCATCCTCAACAGGGAAGATGGCATAAAACTTGACCAGGTTCTTGTCACCAACGATTTGAATTATGTCCCAACAGGAAAGGAAAAATAAATGAAGAAGTTTCTGTTTGCCGTATTGGCATTGTGTCTTCCGTTTTGTGTCTGCGGCAGTGATGTTGCAGTTGAATCAGAGGCATCAGTGGATGTTTCCTCATTGTCTGCAGCTGAGTTTTTAAAGGAAATACGTCAGCCTCTTCGCAGAAATGTATGGGGTGAGTTTACAGGCAGCATAAATTACAAGGGCACCAGGCGCATGAAGGGGAAGCTTCGTGTCAGAATAACCTTTACTCCGTCTGAAATGTTTACTCAAATCGTACTGAATGACAAGAATGTTTATTCTCTCGAACAGAAACATGGCGAAGGGACGGGAACTACCGCAAAAATCGAAATGCCGGAAGCGGAGAGTCTTCCCGGGTTGTTTGATTTTGGTGTACGCCCGGAGGACATGACATTTTCTTTTATCTATTGGGATTTCAAGGAGGAACTGCCACGTGAAAAACGGCGTATGAGCGAATGCCGGGTGATGATACTTTCTGCACCTGACGGCAGCGGCACCGTAAAAGTATGGTTCCATGCAAAGTACGGATTCCCAATGGAGGCGGACTGGTTTAAGAACGGCGAATCAAAGCCCTGGCGTCATCTTGAATTGAAGGGGGCAAAACGCCATGAAAATGGTCTCTGGTTTGTTCGGGAGATGCGTCTTGAAGGCAAGGACTGGAAGAGTCAGGTCACATTTGATCATGTGGAATTAAACAATCCAGGCGAATAGATTTTTGCCCGCGGCCTTTCCCCGGCTGAAGGTTTTCGGGTGATCAGCGTTTGATGCCGGAATGCCTGCCCGTGGAGGTCGCCATGCGCATTTTTTTTATGTTTATTGTTTTCGGCAGTGTTCTTTTTGCCGGAATAAACGGTGCTGAACAGGATTTTTCCAGAGGAAACTACAAAGATGCGCTGAAAAAATACAGAGCTGTGCTTTTCAGCTCCGAAACGGCTCCCATAGTGGCCGCAGATGCCCTCGTAAAGGCCAAAAAGTGCCTTGATATACTGAACTTGATCCACGAATGGGATGAATTGTGTTCCGGGACACTTAAAGCAAGTGGAGGGCATTGGCGTACATCTCTGGCTGCCAGTGAGCTTCTTGGCAATATTGTGCATTCAGGCCATATCTCTGAACAAAAGTTTTTCAGGGGATGGAACCGCAGGGGGGAATGGGTCAATGTTACCTTGAGGGACAGGGCATATTCCATCAAGCTGCTTTCCGATGCCATTATATCTTTGGAAAGTGATGCAGAAGCATCTGTTTCGGACAAGTGCCGTTTTTATTCAGCTCTGGCTGCAGCATTGTCAAACTATCCGCCGGCGGCATTATGGAAATTGCAGCTGCTTACTGATGTCAGCAGGAATCCTGAATGGAAGTTCGGCAGCGGGGACGATGCAGACTGGTCCGGAGCACCAGTGGATACCCGTGGAGAGCCTCTGTTCTATGGTCTGCCTTCCGGATGGAAAAATGCTTTGAATGACGGCGAGCGTTTTCGCTGGGCGCTTTCCAAGGTCGCTGAAAACGGCGGAGGAGACAAGGCTGCGCTTCATTATGCCCGTTTCCTGAGAGTTAATTTTGGTGTTTCCACGCTTATGAACGGCACTGTTGACAGCGAGACCATTGGAAGTATTCTTTCTCTTGCAAAGCTGTCTGATGATGAAAGTATTGCACGTCTTGCCACGGGAATAAAGCGCTTCAGATTTCCTCAGGAGCATTCTTATATCAGAATATACAAAGGCATACCTGCATCAAGCAGTGAATATTGCAATGCCCGCATTGAACTGGGGCAGATTTATTGCAACCGCAGGCAATATGTATCAGCCGCAGAGTGTTTCAAGGCGGCCGCCGATGCAGGAAAAGGCAGTAATACCGGATTTATTGCAAAGGAACGCTATGATGAGATAACCGGTGAACGGTGTGAGATTTCCACTAATAAGCCTCTGTCTGCAGGCAAAACTGTTTCTTTCACTTTGCGTTACCGCAATGCAAAGGAAGTGTCCCTCAGGGCATGGAAAGTGGACATGCAGGGGATTGTGGCGTTTGTAAGAAAAATAGCTCTGGATGAAAATGAGCGCAGCAGATATTTCCTTAATGGAGCAAATAATCCAGCCGGCATAATAACAGTGGACGAAAAAGGAAATGTGCTGCCCGAGAATAAGTGGCGTTTTCTTGCGGGCAAGGCAGTTGAGTGGAAACACACCCTTGCACCCAAGACCGGGCATTGTGACACTTATTCGGATATAAAACTGCCGTTTTCTGAACCGGGCGTATATTTTGTTGAGGCAAAGACTGCCGACGGGGCAAGCCGTAAGATAATTGTGGCAGAAGCAGCCAAAATTGTTTCAAAAAATATAAGGGACGCATATTTCTGGCAGATACTGAAAAGTGCGGATGGATCCCCGGCTGCGAATGTTAAAGTCAATCTGACGGCCTGGAACCGCAAATGGGAGCCTCGCACCAAAAAATGGAATATAAATAAGTTTTCAGACACTTTTGTCACTGATGAAAACGGATGTCTTTATCTTGATAAAAATGCTCTTCAAAAGGAACTGCACTGGGATTTCCTGCTTGATGCAGAGCTTGGCGAAGCCGGCTATGTTTTTTTTCAGAGCGGGTATTTCAGCAGATTCAACCAGGTGGCTTCCGTGCCCTTGAAGCATGCCAGGCAATATGCCGTAACTGACAGGCCTGTCTATCATCCGGGAGACAAGGTGCATTTCAAAGTATGGCTTACTGATGCAAAATACGGAGAGGAAAGCAGGAACAGTATTGCCGGTACAAAACAGGATTTCAAGGTAAGGGGACCGGATTACGGTGCAACAGTGGAAAGCAGCCTGATATGTGATGATTTTGGCGGAGTTGAAACAAGCTGGGTCATACCTGTTGATGCAAAGCTGGGCGTGTACAGATTTGGATGTGGTAAAAACATGTCCGGCAGGTTCAGGGTTGAGGAGTATAGAAAACCCGAGTATGAGGTGGATATAGCAACACCGGAGAAAGCGCTTGTCCTGGGCGAAAAGACACAGATAAAGGTCAGGGCCAAGTATTATTTTGGTATGCCCGTCACCGATGCAAATGTCTCAGTGCGCATAGAGCGCACAAGAATAAACAGGGACTGGTGGCCGGTAGGACCGTGGGACTGGCTTTACGATAATGGCTATTCCTGGCTGCAGGTCGATTGTCCATGGTATCCTGGATGGCGCAAATGGGGAATGGCGGCTCCGCGGCCGTTTATTGGATGGAAGCCTGCCTCCGCACCTGAACTTGTATGCAGCGTAAGCGGAAAACTGTCTGAAGATGGCACTTTTGCAGTCGAGTTGGATACTCTGGGTGCGAAGATGCTTTTCCCGGAAGATGGACATTCCTACAGAATAACGGCAGAAGTCAGGGATAAGTCCGGTCGTACCGTGGTCGGAAACGGAACTGTAACAGCTTCCGCCAGACCTTTTGACATGTATGTCCGTCCTGACCGGGGATTCTACAGTGCTGGCGAGCGCATGAAAATAGATTTCATTGCCCATGCACAGAGTGGACACGAGATTGAGGGAAAGGGAACTGCAAAATTATTCAGAGTCAAATATGACGACAGTGGAACACCTTCTGAAACATTGCTTTTCAGTGAAAATGTCATATTTGAAGACGGTATCGCTGCCGTGGACTGGACTGCGGACAGGGCAGGGCAGTACCGTATATCTTGCACTCTGGCAGTCGATGGGGGGGGCAGTGTGGAAGGAGCTGCTCTGGTGACTGTCCGTGATAGCGGGAAAGATATTGAAAATGCAGGCGATTTTCGTTGGAATGAGCTTGAACTTGTTCCTGACAGGAGCGAGTATGGGGCAGGTGATACGGTCAGACTGGCAGTCAATACGGCGCAGCGCGGAAGTGTTGTAATGCTTTTCCCACGGGCGGAAAATGGTGTCTGCGGTCGTCCCGTTATTTTGCGTCTTCCTTTCGGCAGCATTGTGTATGAATTGCCTGTGACAGCGGCTGATATGCCTGGAATAATAGTTGAGGCATATACAGTGTCTGGTGGACGCGTTCATAATGTGGTAAGGCGCATAGCTGTTCCCCCGGTCAAGCGTGTGTTGGATGTTGAAGTGGTCCCGTCCGCGAAAGATGTCCGTCCGGGAGCAGAGGAAAAGTTAAATATAAGAGTAAAGGGAATTGACGGCAGGCCAGTCAGCGGCAGCGTGGCAGTCGCAGTCTATGACAGAAGCCTTGACGCCGTTGCAGGGGATTGCGTTCCCGGAGATATCAGGGAGAGTTTCTGGAAATGGCGCAGGCATCATCGTCCAGGTGTTACAGAACTGATATGGAGACTGCATAATATTCTGTTGGAGGGCGAGTCTTCTATGGCAGCTCTGGGTATGTTTGAAAATATGTTTTCAAATGTTGATGCTGTTGCTTCTAATGGCCCCATGCCCCGTACCATGAAACTTGGCGTCAGGGGGGAGGCAGCTGCTCCCATGATGGCATCTGTTGAATCTGCATCTATGGAGGTTGGAGCGGTTGCTCCGAAGTCTGTTGAAACGGCAGGCATTAAGGTGCGTTCAGATTTTTCAGATATGGCATTGTGGAGCGGCCATGTGATGACCGGTATGGACGGAAGGGCCAGGCTGGACTTGAAACTTCCCGACAGTCTTGCCTCATGGAAGGTATGTGTCTGGGCGGTGGACAGGGATAGCGATGTGGGATACGGAAGCACGGAGATAATAACATCAAAGGATCTTATGGTGCGGCTTGCGCTTCCGCGTTTTCTGACGGAAAAGGACGATGCCGTGATCAGTGCTCTTGTGAACAGCAAGCTGCCCGGAAAAACAAAGGTGGATGTGACCTTGGAGATCATCGGGGATGGATTGGTGATGAAGAACAAGGCAACTGACAGTATATTCGTGGAACATGGCAGGGATGGCAGCTGCAGCTGGAATGTATCCGCAGTTAAGCCAGGAAAGGCAAAACTTCGCGTGAGGGCTGTTTGCTCTGGAAAAAATGGACGCCAGGACGGGGATGCCATGGAAACTGAAATATCCATTGCTGTACATGGAACGGAAAAACTGATCAGCATGCCCGGCATGTTGACAGAAGAAGACAGGGAATGGAGCAGCACATTCACCGTTCCTGAACAGATTTCTGCTGAAGGGGCGGAACTGACCGTAAATTGGTCACCTTCTCTTGCTCTCGCAATGGTGGATGCTTTGCCATATCTTATTGACTTTGAATATTCCGGCACTGAACAGACTTTGAACCGTTTTCTGCCCGCTGTTGCAGTATGCAGGACTTTGAAGAAACTGGGTATGGATCTTTCCGGTGTGGCATCTCACAGCGCAAATCTTAATCCGGTGCAGCTCGGGGATTATGCTGATCGCAGAGACAGGTTCAATGCAAGGTTGAATGATAAGTCAAATGCTGTTTTTGATGAAGCTGTTCTTGAGCGCATAACCGCTGATAATATGAAGCATCTTATAGAAATGCAGTGTTCGGATGGAGGCTGGGGCTGGTTTGGTGGTTATGGTGAACGCTCCTGGACTCATACTACGCTTCAGGTGGTTGGTGGATTGCTCAGGGCCAGGGAATATGGCATCAAAGTGGATGAAAAAGCTCTGGGCAGAGGGCTGGATTGGCTGAAGCAGGAGCAGGGCAGGCGTCTTGAAGCTTTAAGGAACAAAAGCCGTGCCACCGCATTGGACGCCTATATGTATCATGTGCTTTCCGGGGCCGGAATGGTAGATCCGGCATTGACTGAGTTCCTGTGGCGGGATAAGAATGAATTGCCTGTTCTGGGTAAGGTGCTTTTCGGCCTGGGACTGCAGAAAAACGGTGATGCCCGCCTTGAGGAAATCATGACTAATATCAGGCAGTTTGCCGTTTATGACAATGAAAATCAGACAGCATATCTCCGCATAGGTTCAGAATGGTGGAGATGGCATGGAGATGAGAATGAAACCATGGCAAAGTGGCTTACTCTGCTTGTAAGAGATGGCAAGGACAGGGATACGCCTCCCCGCCTGGTGAAATATCTGCTGAACAACAGAAAGCAAGGCAGCCGCTGGCGTTCCACGAGAGATACGGCGGCATGCCTGGAGGCTTTTGCCGAATATGTCGCATCGACAGGTGAGGGCAGGGAAGATGTGGATGTGGAAGTCCTTCTTAACGGGAAAAAGGTGGCTGAATCCAGGATAAAAGGAGAAAATGTATTCAATGCCAAATTGTCGGTGAAATTGAATGGAATAGGGGCCGGTAAACATCGTCTCACTGTACGCAAGAGGGGAAACAGCATGCTGTATGTCAATGGATATGCCGTTTTTTTCTCTATGGAGGACTTTATAGAAGCAGCCGGTCTTGATGTGAAGATTCAGCGCAATGTGTACAGAATACGGCAGCTGGTGGATAATGCTTCCGGAATAAATGCCGCAGGAAATATTGCGTCAAAGAAAGTTCTGCGGGAGGAAAAAGAGCTTCTGCGGAATGGTGATGTTATGAAAAGCGGTGAACTTTTTGAAGTTGAACTTGTTATTGAAAGCAAGAACGATTATGAGTATATGCTGATAGAAGATATGCTGGCTGCCGGAACTGAACCGGTTGAGGCGCGCAGTGGATATGATTTCAGCGGTCTTGGCGCTTATGTGGAGTACAGAACAGGCAAGACGGCTGCATTTCTCCGCAGTCTTAACCGTGGAAAATCTGTGTTTACATACAGGCTGCGTGCAGTGACGCCGGGAAAATACAGCGCGCTTCCTGCAATTCTGAAAGGAGTGTATGCCCCAGAATTAAGGGGAAACTCAGATGAGATGAAGCTGGGCGTCAGGGAATAGGGGCAAGTCAGTTTCGGGACTGGGCGTCCTCCGTCAGAAATATTTGCGGAGGACGCTTACTTTTTATTAATGTGCCAAATTTGTTGATGAGCAGTGATAGTTTTGGACGAAAGTCATGACTTTTCCGTTGGGCTGATTTCTCTGTTCCCAATACTTTCGCCACTCTTCCGGATTTGTATGCCGCTTCAGGATTATCCTGGCGGTCTTTTCCACTCCATTATCACTCCAACCATCCGCAATGCGTTTGTTCCTGCGTCCAAGTTCACGCATGACCCGTTCAATCAGCGAAGAAGCTCTGGACGAGACAAGGCCCCATTTCAGCCATCGCCTTTATCGCAGGCGTGTTGTACATCTGCTGGAGACTTTTAT
>JAZURH010000355.1:0-2006 GCA_045606125.1 Lentisphaeria bacterium
CCGGTCGCACATGGCCCACGCGATCGGAATTTTAATTATAACACATCTCACGCAATTTTGTCAAGCAAATTAGACAAAAAACTTTTTTATTTATTTTTCCTAAAAGTGTTGACAAATGCTCTTTCATGCACTATAATTAACTTGTAATTAAGGAGCAGGAGCTCCAGTAGAAAGGAATCTATACTATGAAGAACATCAAGCTGTTTGAACGAGAAATTGACCTCATTGTGAATGAGGATTTGCGTATGGCTGTCAAGTCCTACATGGAAGAAGCTGTGCCTGATTACTTCTGGACGGACGGCGCATCCAGTAGCGGCAAGTATCATCCCCAGTTCGCACAGGGCGAGGGCGGACTGGTTCGGCACACCAAGGCGGTCGTCATGTTTGCCGAGGAACTTCTGCGGATGTCCTCTTACGCATACATGAAAGAGGAATACAAGGATTATGTAATTGCCGCTTGCATTGTCCATGATACTATGAAGTATGGCATTGACAAGTTTGACAAAGCCGAATACAAGAACCATGCCGCAAATGCCGCCTATTATTTCGGTGAATGGTGCTTTGCCGAGTGCGGCTTTACCTGTTCCGAGTTTCTTCTGAACGCTATCCGCTCCCACATGGGGCAGTGGTCTACTGAGAAAGAGGACAGACCTTTTACCAACATCGACCGCTGTGTCCACATGGCTGACTACATGGCGAGCCGTTCTTTCATCGACATTCCGCAGATTACCGAGGAATGGGAAAGCGTGGAAATGGAAATGATTATCGGTAGCGATCTGCCTTTTTAAAAAAATTTCACAAAAGGGGTTGACAACCAGCCCCTTTTGTGGTAATCTATTATCAGAAAGGGCAAGGTGATAAAAATGAAAGAAAAACTGATTAAATACTGGGAGCGCAAGGAGCGCCAAATGGAACAGTATCCCGAGGGTAAAACCGCTTTTTTCTCTCAGGCTTTTGGCGCGTTAGAGTTCGCTATGGAAATGCTGAACGATTGGGACACCGAAGCCGAACTCATTGACCTGTGGAACGATGAATGGAAAGCAAGATTGGGGGCGAAAGTCTATGAAATGTAAAGATTGCAACCTGTGCTGGGCAGACCCTGGCGAAGCCTATCCCACCTGCAAGGCAGACCCCAACTGGCCTGCCCCCTGTGAATACGATGATGAAGGAGATGATTATGATGAATAAGGGTTGGAGTTGTGAGGAGTGCGCCCATTGTATGCAGGAATCTCTGGACGATGTAGCCTGTTGTAATTGCTGTGAGGACGGCAGTTTCTTTGAGACTTTCCGCGATGAATACACCCTTGCGGATTTAGGGTGGAACTGGTGGTGAAAACCACCAGTTTTTTTGGTGTAAATTGTCTATTGACAAACTGGCTTCGATGTGGTATAATAGTAGTGGGGATTAACGGGCCGCGGACGGCAGGCAAGGCCCGTTTTCCCGATCGCACATCCCATATGCAATTTTCCATATACTTCTAGCAGATACTTCTAGCGACCCGATTTTCCCGAAACCCCCAACGGGGGCCGATCGGTACGCCATATGCCGGCCGGGCTTGACTTTTATTAAAAAATATGTTATTATATAAAAAAAGGGTTGAAAACCGATCGGTTCTCAACATATATTAAAATTTTGGGAACTCTGGCTTGCTCTGAAGGCATAGCGTAACTCTTCTGTAGTTAGTCCAGAAGAGCAAAAATTACCTAACCCCACTCTATGTTCACATTTGACATTTCATAAAAAAAATGTTATAATATTTATATAAACTTAAGGAGGACATATATATGTTTGATGAAAAGACTATTCTCGCCAGACTGCAGAACGGCGAAGATGCACAGAAAATTGCAGACGAGATAGCTGCGGCACTGAACCAGGCCAATAAAATATATGCTGATCAGAAGGCTGCTGAAGAGGCTGCTAAGAAACAAAATGAGATCCAGAAGAAGAAAGATCTTCAGGAAATCCTGGACATGTTTGCTGATTGGTTCAAGACCTATTATGAAAT
>JAZURH010000356.1:0-12429 GCA_045606125.1 Lentisphaeria bacterium
CACACTCCTCAAAGATGTCACCCCGCTGCCGCACAACGGCTGCTGTCCCCCGAAGCGCCGCAGAGTCTAACAGAGTGACAATCAGCTTTGTCACCAGGCAAATAAGATATTTTTTGCAAAGGACTTTGAAGCATTCCAGGAGGTAACTAAATGATAGGCAAAGAAGGGGTTGACTATCCCGTAGAGATCAAGGCTGACACTCTTACACAGACTGACAGCTATGTCCGTTTTGAGGCCGGTCCTTGGGAAAACGGCTACGGGCACACAATCGGCAACGCGCTCCGTCGCGTTCTCCTCTCCTCAATGGAAGGCGTAGCCGTAACAAGCATAAAGATCGACGGTGTCCAGCACGAATTCACCAGCATTCCTGGCGTAATGGAAGATGTGATGGACATAGTCCTCAACATCAAGAAACTGAAGTTCAACTGCGTGGGAACTCTCCCCCGCATGATAGAGCTGAAGGCTGACAGAAAGGGTGCCGTGACGGCAGCCAACATAATCGATGACCCGGTGGTAGAGGTTCTCAACAAGGATCTGCTCATCTGCACTCTGGATGAGGATGTACCGCTGCGCATTGAGATGAACATAGACCGTGGCCGCGGTTACCGCAAGTCGGAAGACAACAAGCATGAGGACCAGCCTCTGGGAACCATCCCCGTGGACAGTCTCTTCAGCCCTGTTGACCGGGTCCGCTATGACATCCAGCCTGCCCGCGTTGGACAGCACACAGACTATGACAAGCTGGACATGGAAATCTGGACAGACTGCCGCATACTTCCTCTTGAAGCATTGACAAAGGCAGCCACCATTCTCCGTGACCTCTTTGCTGAGTTTGTGATTGACGAGAATTCACGGGGCAAGAACGAGATGCTTCCGCCTTCAGCCGGTCTTAACGATGATGAGATGGCAATGCTTGACAAGCTTATGACAGATGTTTCAGAACTTGAGTTGTCAGTTCGTGCAGTGAACTGCCTCAATTCCGCCAACATCCAGTATCTTGGCGAGCTGGTTGAAAAGTCAGAGCATCAGATGTTGAAATACCGCAACTTCGGACGCAAGTCCCTGCTTGAGATCAAGCAGAAGCTTGCTGACATGGGCTTCTCACTTGAGATGAACCTTTCAGACAGCGTCAAGGACGAGCTGAACCGTCGCCTTGCTGAACAGCAGCAATCCCAGAAAACAGAGGAATAAGATAGAAGATGAGACATCGCAAGCACACATTTAAAGTCGGCCGCACGACCGCACACCGCAACGCCATGCTGGCCAATGCAGTCTGCAGTCTTATTGACAACGGCCGCATAACCACCACATTGGTCAAGGCGAAGGAAATCCGCCGTCTGGCCGATCGCATGGTCACATTCGGCAAGGAAAGCACACTTCACGCACGCCGCCTGGCTATTTCCACCCTGCATCAGGTTGGCATTGTGAAGAAGTTGTTTGACGAAGTTGCTCCTCAGTTCAAGGAGCGCGCCGGTGGCTACACCCGCATCATGAAGCTTGGTCCCCGCCGTGGTGACGCAGCTGAAATGGCTATAATCGAGTTCGTCGAGTCCGATGAAATCGTAGCAGCCCGCAAGGCAGCCGCTGAAGAGGCTCCCAAGGCCGAGGCATAAGCGCCTTGAAGCTCTGAAATGCCGGGGCGGCGGAATATGTTCCGCCGCCCTTTTTTTATTTTTCGCAAATGGAAGCGGAGCAGCCGTTTCCCATAAAAATACTACCAGGAGTACAGCAATGTCGTTCAGGGAAATCGAACATCGTTATCTTGAAGAAAGCAGGACAAATGTCCGCATATTCAGTCATGACTGCGGTCTGCAGGTCATATCTCTGGAGAACGAAGATCCGGAAAACATGTTCAGCATCGGCTTTTCGACTACTCCTGAAGACAATACCGGCGTTACCCATATACTTGAACACAGCGTTCTTGCTGGTTCAGGCAAATATCCTGTAAAGGAACCCTTCATGGAAATGATAAAGGGAAGTCTTGCCACATTCATCAACGCCCTGACCTACCAGGACCATACCGTCTATCCTGTAGCAAGCACTGTAAGCGCCGATTTCTTCAATCTTGCATCAGTATATTTTGACGCCGTGTTCAATCCACTGCTCACAGAAAACATCTTCAAGCAGGAAGGCTGGCACCTTGAACTGGCAAAGCCCGGGGATATAAATTCCCCGCTTAAAATAAACGGCATAGTCTACAATGAAATGCGTGGATATATGGCCGAAATAGACGAAGTCATCTCCAAGGAGACCTACGGCCGTCTGCTGGCAAAATCCCCACGCCGCTTTATTTCAGGCGGTTACCCGGAAGCAATTCCATCACTTACATACGCCAGCTACAAAAAATACTACCGCAACCACTACCATCCGTCAGTCGCAAAGATTTTCCTGTATGGAAACATATCAACAGATGAAAAATTAACATTTCTGGACAAATGCCTCTCAGAACTTGACCCGGAATGGCTCTCAGCTCCAGTTGAACCAGAAAAACCAAGAACACAGCAGCCAAGATGGGAAAAACCTAAAAAAGCAACTGTACATTTCATGCCGGCACTGGACGCGGATGCGGACGAAGCCGCCTGGTCTACGGCTTTCCTTCTTGAAAACGAATGGGATCCCCTGCTGGACATCTCATTCGACTTTCTCGAATATCTGCTGCTGGGCAATGCCTCCTCGCCACTGAGAAAAGCAGTTCTTGAATCCAAGCTTTGCGACAGCCTGGCAATAAGCGGTTACGATGATGAAACACCCGAAACCAACTTCATCCTGGCAGTTACCGGGATCAAGCCCGCCAATTTCTCCAAGTTCGAAAAACTTGTTGACAATACACTGCACCGCATAGCAGACGAATCTTTCACTGATGAGCAAATTAAAACAGCGTTCATGCAATACAAGGCAAACCGCCAGATCATCGGAAAGAACTATGTGTTCAAACAGATGGAAAAGGTATTCGATGTATGGTGTTATGGCAAGGATCCATTCATGCTTCTTGACGGAAAGGCTGATCTGGAGCGCCTGCAGGAAAAACTCAGGGTTGACAGCCAGTGGCTTCCCTCCCTTATACGCAAGTATCTTATTGATAATCCCCACAGGCTCACTCTCCGTCTGCTGCCTGATCCCAAGCTTACAGAAAAGGCCGACGCTAAGATGAAGGCAAAGATGGCCTTGCTCAAATCCCGCATGAGCAAAGAAAAACTCATTGCACTTGACAAAGCCGCTGCCGAACTCAAATCCATACAGGGAGCTCCAAACACTGAGGAGGAACTGGCCACACTTCCAAAACTCAAACTGTCACAGGTCCCGAAAAAGCCTATAACCATTGACTACAGCAAGGAAACACTGCCAAACGGCATACAGTTCTGCAGCAGCGACATGTTCACCAACGGTATGGCATATATGGAAATAGACTGGCCGCTTTCTGCATTCAGCCCCGAACAGCTGCTTGACATGTCACTTTTCACTCATTACCTGCAGCGCATGGGAACAAAGGATTCCTCATACGCCAAAGTATCTGCGGACTGGGCAGCATTAGGTGCGGCCCGCTCAGCATCGCTGTTCACATGCAGTACAAAAGGAAAAGACGGCACCCCCATCCCGAATGGCTCGCTACATTTCAGCATATCCGGCCTTGAAGAGTCCCTGCCCCAAATGCTCGAACTGCTCAAAAAGACAATTACCGGGGCTGATTTCACAGACAGGGAACGCTTCGACTTCATTGCAAATGAACTTAAAGTCAAGGAAAGAGACAGTCTTTCATACTACGGTTACACCTATGCAGCCATACGCGCAGGCGCAGGTCTCAGTCCCCTTGGAAGCTACGCAGAAAACCTGGGCGGCCTGACATCAATTAAGCGCAACGCTGCAATATCATCCTCAGCTGCGAAACGCAGAAAACTGGCCAGTTCCCTCACCTCCATAACAGAGCGGCTTTCAGCTCTGGCACCGGTAATGGTCACATTCACAGGAAGCAGCAATGCAAGGAAAATTGCACTTGACTTCGCAGCGTCACTTCCAGGACCGGAAACGATCAGACCAATTCATGAAGCGATGAACTTTACTGTTCCACTCTGCTTCGGACAAGGGAATGGCAGAACAGAAGGCCATGCCATTGCCTCTGAGGTGAGCGCATGCGTACGCATGTTCAAGGCGCCCTACTTCTGGGAAAATGGCAGCATTCCAATGGCAGTGTTCGCCAACATCCTGAGCTGCGGATACCTCTGGAATGAAATACGCATAAAAGGCGGTGCATACGGTGCCGCTTCAAGATACAACATGATAAACGGAACATTTGACATGATGTCCGCCCAGGATCCATCCCCCGCAAATACATTTGCCACAATGGATTCTGTCAACGGCCTTGTGAAAGAAATCATCCGGGACGCCGACTTTGAAAAATCCATCATTTCCTCCGTCAAAGGCAATCTCTCACCCATAAGACCCACATCCATGGCCGGTCTTATACGAAACTTTGAAATGTACGGCATAGACAATAAGTACATAGAAGCCAGACACGGAGAATATCTGTCCCTCACTCCGGAACTGCTTGAAAAAGCTGTAATAGCATTCTGGTCCAATGCACATGAACACAACAGCTGTGCCATAGGCCCGGCCGGGGCTGTAAATACATTCCCGAAACTCTCATTCAAATAAAGTCAGCAGACTGGCAATATTTCCAGCTTGCCATAAATTAAGCCTGTCGCATTCGCGGCAGGCTTTTTTTCATTAACTAAAGGGAGATGCATAAATGCTTACAGGCTTTAATCCTATTCAGATATATACGGATGGACTTGAACACAAGATCAATGTATGGGGACGGGAATACACATTCGGTGCAGACTCCATGCCAAGTTCAATAATGTCCCAAGGCAAAGAAATGCTGGCCGCTCCCATAAGACTGGTTGGCATTGAAGACGGAAAACCCATGGTATGGGACAGGAACTACCCTGAAAATGAAAGTGAAAGTTTCATACAGAAGCGCAGTGATGATCAGGTAACGATCTGCGGAGCCATGCAAACTCCCAGATTCATAGTGAATACTGCCTTCACTATTTCCTTTGACGGTGCCATCGAAGCAGACATAAAACTCATGCCCTGCGGAATGACAGTGGCACAGCTTTTCGGTCTGGCAGATGAAGACAAGCTGAGATATCAGGTTGACAGGTTATGGCTGGAGATACCGCTGAAAAAGGAATTTGCCCAGCTTTTCAACATGTATCCCAACTCGGTGATCAAACTGGCGGACGGAACTGAATTGCCAAAAAACGAAGTAACAGGCGGCGGACGCCTTCCGAAGGGCAATCCCGGATTCCCCTTTCTGCCCACATTCTGGATCGGAAACGACGATGCGGGACTGGGATGGAGTGCGGAAAGCGATCAGTACTGGCAGCCGGAAGACAAAGCAAGGACGCTTGAAATAATCGACGAAGGAGACACAGTCATTCTGCGGTTCCATCTTCTTGACAGTCATCCGCTTTCATGGTCAGAGCCGCCGGACAAGGGGCAATGGATATACATACCGCTTACATTCAGTTTTGCATTGCAGGCCACTCCGGTAAAGGCGTTTCCTGCCCAGCCCTTTGCCATGAAGGCATTCCATCTGGACTGCTTTGTCAAGATCAAGGGCAACTACATTGATTTCCTTGCAAAAAACAATGCCTATGACAAGCTGGTCGAAAAAGGAGTCACTCATCTTGTTCTTCACGAAAAATGGAACAAATCCCAAAACTCGCCTGACCTTTCGGAGTTTACCCGTTTTCAGTTGAAGACAATAGTCACAGAATGCCACAAACGCGGAATAAAGGTACTGCCCTATTTCGGATACGAGTTCTCCTCCCTGTCCGTGGACTGGCAGAAAACTGCTGTAGAATCAGCAAGATTCATGAACGGCAAAGTGAACGGAGGCTGGTACAGGGTACCATACCAGCGTGACTATGTTGTATGCTACAACAGTCCATACCAGGACCAGTGGCTTGAAGGCATCGCACGCCTTATGGATGATTTCCATGTAGACGGCGTGTATCTGGACAGCCCCATAAATGTACGGAGCTGCTCCAACACAAACCACGGGTGCGGATATACTGCCCCGGACGGAACAGTCCATGAAACCTATCCGGTAAAAGGCATACGGCGTCTTTTCCAGCGTCTATACGAAATAGTGCACACAAGAGGCGGCATCATAAATGTTCACAGCCAGGGATGCATAAACTGCTTGGCACTGCCCTTTATCGACTCCTCCTGGTATGGAGAGAACATGCAGTTCAAATACATATCAGGAGATTATGCAGAAATGCCACTGGACTATTTCCGCGCCCAGTACTGCGGCAGAAACATAGGCGTTCCCGTTGAGTTCATTGCATACGAAAAGCGCCCGGCCTGGAACTTTGAAAATGCCATAGCCATGTCCATAATACACGGCATACTTCCCCGCCCCAACGACATAGAGCATCCTCTTGAAATAATGTCCCCAATATGGAAAATCGTATCAAAGTTCCACACGGAGCAATCTGAATGGAAGCCCTGCTGGAGCAACGGAGCTGCTGTCTCAGATCCGCGCATAAAGGCCAGCTACTTCAAGCATGTAAATATTCTCGGGGAAACAGAGCTTCTTATCTTCTGCGCCAACACCACCCATGATCGCATTGAAAACTTCAGCATAAGGCCTGATGAACCTGTTTCATGGCAGAAAGTGATGAACGCCAGCAGCAACGATGACAGTTCCCTGGAAGGCTACGGATATAAAATCATCTTCGCACGGTAAAACTGCATATTCGGGATTTAATATAAAATTCAAAAATGCAGGTTCAATTTTACTTTATTTACGGTCAGAGCATTCTCTGACCGTAAACATTACACAATCAGACAATATCCAATCACATTTCTTAACTTAAATTACCGGTTCACAAAAAAGGGCATATTTGCAGTGACGCAAATATGCCCTTATCATATTTTTTTTACTTGAACAATTCTATTTCATAGAGTTCAAGGTTCTTTTCGTGGAAATCCATTCTCATCTTGACAGTCTTCATGGTTTTCGGCAGAATATATTCCACCATGAATCTTTCCTGTTTGATTTCCTTTGGTTCAAGCTGAACCCACTTTCCCCTGCTGCGTATCTTGATGGTCGGCTTGCCCACATTGAATCCATAGACACGCACTCGTGAGAATTCAGGGATGAAATCGGGATTGGGGAATGAAAGTTCATAATATTTCGGCTTCCAGTTCCAAAAATCCTGGAAAGCGATCACATCCCTTGTTCCGTCAAACATCTCATAGGGGATCCTGGGTGTCGGCCTGGAAGCGGTCACTTCAATGTCATTGAAGCGATGTGCCAGCAGGCTGCCCGTATTGCACCTCTTATATTCCAATTCGTCGATTTCCTTTGAAACCTGGTCGTATGTCTTGAGATCTGTGCCTTCCTTAACACTTGTTCCGATGATGACCTCATGAGGCTTCAGCTGCAACTTGAGATTTCCGAAGAAAATCGGGCTCTTGAACCTGCGGTCACCACGGAATTCATAGAAGCGTCCCTTTAGATCATCCAGCTCCAGGGTGATATCATTTGAAGAATAGTTGACTGCTGCGAACATGCGGCGGCCATCACTGATTTCAAACAGAGCGACTCCGGATGTTCTGTCATTATGCAGCATTGTACGCTTGCCGAGAAGGATATAATCCTGCAAAGCATCAGCAGAGGAGAATATATAGCGAACTCCTTCGTAGAGGCTGGGAACATCGCCCATGTCATGATAGGCGTATGGGTAAAGCGTCTTGCAGCCATGAATGAAGAATGTCCATGTATTGCATACGAATTCTCTGAAATCCGGATATCGGGCCTCCCTGTTTGAGGAGCGCATTGCAAAGCATGTTGGCATGGAACCAATGCACTTGTCGGGTCTGTTGAGGGCTGAAATGTCCTCAATGTTCTTTCCAAGGCTGTTAAAATCCCTGCCATAGTTGCGCTTTCCGTTTTCGTCCCTGGGATTGATATAGGGGTGTGTTTCGAACCAGTCAGCACAATCCAGATAAGTACGGCATGCCCTTGTTCCCATAAGAACGACTCTGTAGGGATCCTTTTTGGCAAGATATTCGTAAGCATGCCTGAGATAGATGGGTGAAAGATTGCGGCATTCCGGCTCGTCTGACATGTAATAGTAGACCGCATTGCGCTCCTTTGCCTTTTCTATGGCCTTGTCCAGAACATCCAGATATTCCTTGCTGGGATAGACATCCTTGCGGCACTCCTTTGTTTCAAGTCCTTTGACCCATTCCGTACCGACGGAGACACCCTTTATATCCTTGGTCATGTAGAGGTTGTCCGCCTCATACTTTTCCTTGAATGCCTGTCCACCCATGTACCCTTCAGCATACATATTTCTGCGGAGCACCGGTTTGCCGTCCACCACAAGATTTCCATTTTCAATCCATGAAATGGGCTTGCCATTCGGTTTAAGGAGCCGTATGATTTCAGTCTTCACATATTCTCCGCACTGGGCCTTCAGTACAGCCTCGCCTTCCTGCATTGAGGATGAATCAAAGGAGAAATTCATATTGTCACCTGTCAGCTCAATGGTCTGCTCCTTGCATCCGGCACCTGACAGTGTGAGAGTTACAGGTTCAGTTCCTATGCGTTTTACAGTTCCCTCTATCCTTGAATGATCCTGCCCCGGATAGAAATTACGACGGAAAGAGGGCTTTGTGAAGCTCATTGACACAGGCACGAAATCTGCAATTACAGGATAATAGCGCCTGAATTCCTTGCCATCGGAAAGGCGTTTCAGGGATATCGGCACCTCATTGCGTCCTGTTTTTTCAAAAACATATTCGGAACTGACAATATTTGTCCCGGAATTAAGCTTGACCTGCTTGCCGAAGAATTCAAACATTCCACCGGTTGGAAGCTGCACATGCGCCTTGATAGTTCCACTGGGCTTGCCATCCTTGAGTGATGTAATGTCTGCGCTTACAAAAGAAATATATACATCGTCCTGAGGCGCCCTCATTGGGAAACCGGCAATAGTCCTGTACCTTTCCAGCTCATTGTAGTTGTACTTCACCTGGCTCCAGCTTGAATTTTCCTTTGAGACATAGCGTGTCCTGCACACATTCACACGCCATTCAGTCTTCCATAGATTCTGTCTGGTCATATAGAATGCATCCAAAGGGAACTCCACCTCCATTGACCAGAAATCATCCCCGGTATGAACCACGGACTTCCACACTGGCGCATAGGGATCAGGGCGGATTTTGCCGTTTTCGGCATAGAACATGGAAAATCTGTAGTTGGGATAAGTTACAAGGAACTGATAATAATCCGAAGTGCCGCCGTCGGGTACAAAGAGGAATTCAATTCCATCAGAAACCCAGAGAGGGACTGGAGGCAGTTTCTTCAATTTGTCCATCAACGGCTCATAGCATTTGACTCCGAAATACACAGCATCCTTTCCGGGAACCATGTAGAACTCCGTTTCGGCGCCAACCGGTTCATTTGCGGCAGGATTGCTGAGCATTCTCTTGAATCCATCATACTTTTTAGCTGATTTCCATTCCGGATCATCCAGTCGTCCATCCAGGACAATAGCACCGGCCGCAAGACAAAAGCCTACAACAAAAGCAAATACACACTTCATGGAGCTTCTCCTCAGTTTTTCATTGCTTACAGAAATAATTTCAAAACTATCACCGAAATGTGCCTAAACACGAACACTTTGGCATTGGCAGCGCTTCCCGCCCCACGAAAGTGCGATTTCAAGCCGTTGCTTTAGCCACTGTGTTCATATATTGCACATTTCGCGCTATTTTGAAATTATATCCACTGTAAAAAAAAGACCATCTCTGCACTTCAGCCGCAAATGTAACGCACCAGCGCAATTTTTCAATCACACCATGCCCATGCACCATTCCACAGCTATCGCCACCACAACCACAAGCGCCGAAATTATAAAGCCGTGAAGCATAGGATTCACACCTGCCTTTTTCATGTCCCTGAAACTGGTACCAAGACCTATCGCCGCCAACGCAGCAACCATGAGGAACTTGCTTATGTCCTTAGCTATCTTGGAAATCTCTTCAGGTATGACACCCGTACTGTTGATAGCGGCCAGGGCCAGAAATCCCAGAATGAACCAGGGAAACAGTCCCCAGAAATTGATCTTTGCCCCGGTTACTTCCATGTGCTTCTTTCTTGCAAGCCTGATGTTGACAAATGCAAACACAATCACGGTCGGGATGATCGACAGGGTTCTCGTCAACTTTACCATGGTGGCGAAATCTCCGCCTCCCTCGCTGAAAGCATAACCGGCGGCGACCACGCTTGACGTATCATTGACAGCCGTTCCGGCCCAGAGGCCGTATGCTTCGTCAGAAAGTCCCAGCATGCGCCCCATTATGGGGAAAAGCACTATCATTGCCATGTCAAAAAGGAAGGTAGCGGACATGGCGTAGGCAATGTCTCTGTCCTCAGCATCTATTACAGGAGCAATTGCGGCAATCGCGCTGCCGCCACATATTCCGGTGCCGGCCGATATAAGATTTGAAAGTTTCCAGTTCAGTCCCAACGCCCTGCCTATCAGATATCCACCGCCAAAACAGGTAAGAAGAGTAAAAAACATGACCATCAGAGAAAGTTTTCCAACGGAAAGTATCACATTCACGCTGAGAGACGCACCAAGAAGTATAATGGCGAACTTCAGTACTTTCTTGGATGTGAACTTCAATCCGGAGGCAGCCCATGCCGGACGCCAGAAACTGTTGATTATCATGCCGGCAAACAATGCTATAACAGATGCGCCGATAACATGTATGGGCAATAACCCCTCCACTACTTTTGCAACAAAGGCAATGCAGAGCGCCAGAATAAAACCGGGCAGCAGCATAGCAATATTCAATATCTTTGCCTTCATCATATACTCCTGTAAAAACACAGCACCGAAAAGTTCCGGTGCCATTGAAATTTATGCCATTGAATAATGCTTACACCAGACCAACAGCTGCGCGAACTCTGTCAAGCGTGGCCTGAGCCACCTTGCGGGCGCGTTCTGCACCATACTGAAGTATGTCCTCAACCTCTTTAGGATTCTCAAGAAGCTGCTTGCGGCGCTCCCTCATGGGTGCAAAATATTCAATATACTTTTCATAGAGGGCCTGCTTTGCATGACCATAACCCATGCCGCCTGCAAGATATCTTGCCCTGAGTTCCTCCTGCTCTTCAGGTGTCGCCATCAACTTGAACAGCTTGAATACATTGCAGTTCTCCGGATCCTTTGGATCCTCCATGGGAGTGGAATCCGTTACAATCTTCATGAAACGGCTGCGGACAGGCTTGCCCTCGCCGAATATCTCAATAGCATTGCCATAGCTCTTGGACATCTTCTGTCCGTCAATTCCGGGAATAACGGCAACATCTTCGGAAATGATTGGTTCAGGAATGACAAGTGTCTCGCCATATCTGTTGTTGAAACGTATGGCAATATCCCTTGTGACTTCCAAATGCTGCTTCTGATCCTTTCCCACCGGCACATGAGTAGTGTCATAAAGAAGAATATCCGCCGCCATCAGGACGGGATAGCAGAAAAGTCCGTGATTTGCTTCCTGTCCGTGAGCCAGCTTGTCCTTGTAGCTGTGGCAGCGCTCCAGCAATCCCATGGGAGTCAGGCAGGAGAGAATCCAGCTGAGTTCCTGTACCTGCGGCACATCTGACTGACGGAAGAACACTGTCTTTTCAGGATCTATTCCGCATGCGATGAAATCCACTGCAACATCCCATATTCTCTGCCTGAGAAGTTCCGGTTCGGGAAGCTGTGTCAAGGCATGGAAATTGGCGATGAAATAAAACCTGTCGCTGTTTTCATCCTTCTGGGCGTCAATGCTGGGGCGCATTGCGCCGAAATAGTTTCCGATGTGAAGCGTGCCTGATGACTGCACGCCGGTAAGTATGCGTTTCTTTGCCATTGTAGTATGTCCTTTTAAATCTTAATTCAAATGCAGCCGAAAATTGGATTTTTCTCTTCCTTGGCAATAGTCGTGCTCTGTTCGTGTCCGGGAAAAACCTTTGTCATTCCCGGGAGGCTGAAAAGCACATTGCGTATTGAATTGAAAATAGCGATGTCACTGCCGCCGGGGAAATCAGTGCGCCCGTAGGTCCCGCAGAAAAGGGTATCTCCGGTGAATACCATTTTTTCAGCCGGGAAATAATAGCACACTCCCCCGGGAGTATGCCCCGGAGTATGCAGTATTTGGAAATCCATACCTGCTGTCGGGCAATCCTCCACAGGCTGAGGCATATTCTCGGGAGCCATCATATACGGAGGAATTGCATTGTCTTTGGAGAAATATATGGGATAGTCATCTTTATGGATCCAGACGGGTATGCCGTATTCCTCCGCTATTTCAGGCACTGCGCTGACATGATCCACATGAGCATGGGTAAGAAGT
>JAZURH010000357.1:0-2186 GCA_045606125.1 Lentisphaeria bacterium
GGCCCTGAAACTGGTGCTGGAATCAATGGAGTTCATTTCAGACTTTGAAGGGACAATTCCCGGCAGCAGAAGAGAAGAATGCGGAAATTACCTTGAACATGATCTTCCTGCCGCAAAAAAGGCTGCGGCGGATATGGCTTGCGTATTGAAGGAATGGAACGGGGAGAAAATGAAGTATGCCGAATGATATGGTAAGGCTTGCCATTATAGGCGCTGAAAAGTGTGAGGTGGAGGAACTGATCTCAGCCCTGGAACAGCATGAGATCGAAAAGCATGCAGACAGGGAATTTCATCTCGGTATGCTTGAAGGCGTGCCAGTGGTGGTCGTGGAATGCGGAGTGGGAAAGGTAAATGCTGCCCGTACTACCCAGATGCTTGTGGACTTCTACAGACCCCAGGCCATTGTGAACACAGGAGTCGGGGGAGGGCTTGCTTCCGATCTGAAAATAGGGGACATAATAATATCGGAAAAGCTGGTGCAGCATGATTTCGATGTGTCCCCACTGGGATATGTCCCCGGGCAGATAGTGGGGACAAAACAGGACAAGGGACCCACATATTTCATGGCGGACAGTGGACTGGTTCAGCAGCTTATGGGTGCCGTAGACAGCGTGGCCGGAGAACACATGGTGAGGACCGGGTGCATTGCATCCGGTGATGTATTTGTATCCAAAGGAAATCTTAAGCAGATCCTTCATGAGAACTTTGGCGCCGACGTGGCTGAAATGGAGGGCGCGGCTGTTGCCCATGTGGCTTCCATGGCCGGAGTGCCTTTTGCCGTTGTGCGTGCCGTGTCTGATCTGGCTGACGGTTCGGCGCCGGCATCATTTGCGGAGTTTGATGCGGAAGCATCCCACATTGCGGCAATGGCCGTGCGTAAACTGTGCGGCCTGATTTAATTTAAATACAGTGTTTTAAGGAGAAAGAAAAAATGATCATTGATGTACATGCACATTGCTATCGCAAGCCATATATCAATATGCCGGGATACGATCCATGGCCCACACCTGAAACATTGCTGCCCAGATATGACAAGATGGGCGTGGATAAGGGATGCATACAGCTGCTGATAGGGCCTGAATTCTATCTTCCTACCACAAATGAGGATGCACTTGAGATGGCGGCCCAGTATCCGGACAGGTTCATCCCGTTCTGCAATATTCATCCCAGGGCTTTTGCCAACAGCCCTTTTACAAAGCTTGAAAAGGTGCTGTGCCAGTATCGTGATGCGGGATGCAAGGGCGTTGGCGAGGTTATATGCAACATGCCTTTCACGGATCCCTTTATGCAGAACTTCTTCCGTGCCGTCGAGGAAACTGGAATGCCCATGACAATTCATGTGGCCCACAGGGTAGGGGACTGCTATGGAATAGTTGACGATCCCGGCTTGCCCGGACTGGAGGAGACACTGGGCAGATTCCCGAAACTCCGTATTCTTGGACATTCGATGCCAATCTGGAGTGAAATCGGACCGCTGGATACGGTTCACAGCCGTACCGGCTATCCCAAGGGCAAAGTCACAGAAGACGGCGCTTTGGTGAAGATCATGCGCAAGCGTCCTAATCTGTACGGTGATCTTTCTGCCGGATCCGGTGCAAATGCTCTTATGCGGGATCCTGAATACGCGGCAAAGTTTATGGATGAGTTCCAGGACAGGCTCTGCTTTGGCATTGATATTTGCTCTGCCTATGAACGCCCGGGAGACAGGATACTGCTGGATTTCATGAAGAAGATGCTTGATGAAAAGTATATTTCCAGAGAAATATATGACAAGATAATGTACAAGAATGCAGTTGCAATTCTTGGACTTTGATAGAACAAAGTAAAAACTGCCGTCATTCCTTTGTGGAGTGGCGGCAGTTTTCTATTTGCGTGAAAACAAAAAAATCCAAGCCGAAAAGACTTGGATGAAAAAGCATTACTGGTGTGCGATACAGAACTCGAATCTGTGACCTCTACCGTGTCAAGGTAGCGCTCTAACCAACTGAGCTAATCGCACATTCATTTCAAAAACAACCTTAATGTACCCTTTGTTAAAAAAAAAGCAAACAAGTTTGCTGTATTTTGTCACAGATATCCCATAACTTTTCAAAACAGCGGATTTTTGGGGAAAATTGAGGTAGAGCACCCCTGTGATTTGGAAAAGTGATTTTGTCAAATATGGCTTTTTCCACTATAAGTCACCG
>JAZURH010000358.1:0-10919 GCA_045606125.1 Lentisphaeria bacterium
ATTGTACAGATCATCGTAGAACAACGGCCTTGTAACTCCCCGGGCCTTCCAGTCATAGGTAAACTCATGTCCTTCAAGCCATTTCCATATTCCTATGGTCTCTCCGCCGCCGAGCACTTTTGTGTTCCACATGAGTTCACTGTGCTTGCCATAAACCTTCCATATCCATCCGATATCACTTCTCATATCGTAAATATGAACCGCCCTTACCGCCAGCACATTATCCCCATCCTGATCCAGTTCCTCCGGCTTAAATGTCATTTTGAAACTTTTCTTTGCCTCAGGATCCCCGGCTTTCCAGCTGCAGACAGATTTCCCATTCAGGAAATACTCTATTTCATCAGCTCCCTTGCCATAGGTCTGGATCACCACATCCTTTCCCTTCATTCCCGGCTTCAGCTTAAAATGTGTCCTGAACCATCTTATCTGAGTCTTATAGTTGTAATTGAACTTATACAGTTCCCATTTTGAATCATCAAAGTTCTTTTCGGAAAAAACCCGGCATTTTTCCCTCTGTTCCACTCCCGCGGCATCAACTATTTTCATGTATTCAGATATTTCCCTCGGATAACGGAGCAGCTCCTGCTTCTTGTATTCCTTCCACTGCTCCGGTGTCATATCGTATTTGCATATTATATCATATTCCTTCTTAAGACCTGCAGCCGCATAGCCCTCCTTTGAGATCCAGGGTTCTATGCGCGTCCCGCTCCAGCTGGCATTTACAAGTCCAACAGGAACATCAAGTTCCTCTCTCAAAAACTTACCGAAGAAATAGGGCACGGCACTGAAATCCGCCGCCAATTCAGATGTAGTGCGCATCCATCCCCGGACATGGCCATACTGAGCCGGAAGCCTCTTGCTGATGCTGGAAACATTCTTCTGCTTCACATATCTGAGCCATGGGTCATTTGCTCCGTTCGCCACCTCAATACAGTTCTTCATGGACCAATTCCGCACATATTTCCTGCCTATAGGCATTTCCATATTGGACTGCCCGGAGCAAAGCCATACATCACCTATGAGCAGATCATCCAAAATGATCTTGCTTTCTCCTGAAGTTATCAGACATTCCAGCTGTGTCCTGTCCGCCTTCATTGGAGGAAACACCACACGCCACTCTCCTTTCTTCGTGGCGGTAGTTTTCAAAATCTTTCCGGCGAACTCAACTCTTACAGTCGCTTCCGGCTCCGCCGAACCGAAAAATGCTATCGGCTTCTCCCGCTGGAGCACAGCGTGATTTGCAAAAACCGGATCAACTGTCAATGCCGCGCCTACCATAAAAGACAGCGTCAGCAGAGACATCGCAACTATTTTACGCATTTTCATAAAAATCTCCTATTGTCCCGCATCATCGCAGCCGGTCGAAAGCACACCATTCTTCCAAATGAACTTTTCTCCCCAGACTGGCATATAGGCGCCATATCCGATGGACCTGAATGCCGCCAGTTCATCATCACCGACAGTAAACGGCCAGCGGTATACATTTATCTCATGCCCCAATTCCTGAAGATGAACTATGAAAGTCATTTTCGCAGCCAGGCGCTTTGCAGCCTCGGCAGCCACCATGCCGCAGCATGGATGCACCATATACAGATCCACAGCGCCGGACTTTTTTTCCAGGAAGCTATGGTCACAGCAATCGCCGCTTGTGAACAGAACAAATCTAGTGTCCCCGGTAGGGCACACCACCTCCATAGGCATTGTGAACTTCCGCAGGCGGCTGTTGTGATCCGCCTCCCCGCAATGTATGACAATGCCCTTTATCTCATGTGTAAAGGACTTTGCCTTGGTATAGTAGTTGTTGGGATGGAAATTGGATATTATGGGCTTCTTCGCCCGGCCCATGGCACCCAGCAGCGGCATTGACCAATGATCGTTGTGATTGTGGGTTACAAGCAGAAAGTCAAGCAACGGCTCAAGTTTCACGGCATTGCGGTGATGAATATCCACTCCAAAACATGCGTCCGGTGTCTTTACAACAAATCCCATATTGTACAAATACCATATCGCCACGGAGCCCGGCTGCACCTTTTCTGCGGGAATATCCCGCAGAAGCCTTTCCAGGCTCATGTCATAGTATTTCAACACCGGATTATCTGTTTTCTGAGCGGGATCGTCATCAAACCCGTCAAAGACGGCCTTTGGTGTTTTATCCACTACAGCCTGAAAGGCATCAAGCAGTTTCTGCCGTTCAGCGCCTACCGTACCTTTTTTCCATAACGATGAAAAATCTTTACATTCCATTGTCTCACCCATACAGCAGACTGCTAACATAGCCAGTAAACCAAAAACATATCGAATCATTATACAAAAACCTCCACCGGATCCTTCACATCCGAAATCCTCCGTGAATTATTTTACCAGCAATTTCAGATTTTTCACTTCGTAAGTACCGAATCCTTCTCTTTTGCCGTCATAGCTGATTATTGCAGGCTTCATGTATCTGGCACCATTCGGGATTGTTATCCTGCCGCCGAATGTCTTCCATTGATCCGCAAGTCTGTTATACCAGCATCCTTCCGGCACAGTCCTGTAGAAGGAATAATTTCTGTGCAGCCTTACGCTTGTTCCCGCCGCCACAGTCTTTCCAAGTGGTGCAGACAAGACTATCTCCAGCAGTCCGCCGGAACGCCTGATTTCCTTTATCGCAGGGGACAGATCCACATTTGGCAGATCCGATTCATCATCTCTGGCGTTGAACGCAACCACAAAGGCTCCCTTTTCCGGGTACTTGTTTTCAGCGAAAGCAGGTTTAACAAAAACAGACACTGAGCCTGCTGCCGCTTCACGGGCCAAAGTACCACCTGTTTCAGGCACAGTCACATACTGATTCGTGGGCAGCCTCTTCCTGTCCTTGTCAAAGAATATTGCCGCCATGGTTATACCTGGCAGGTCTTTGCCGTTTTTCTTGCGCATATCGGCAGTCCATGTATAGGTCCGGTCCGGCTCCAGTTCAACAAACTCCTTTGACCAGAAATGCACGCTTCCACCCAGTACAAAAGCACCGTCAACAAACTCCGGATCTTCGGTTCTGCTGTCCCGCATCATAAGCTCCGGCTTGTTATATTCAAAAACTTCCCCTGTTATGCGCTTGTTGTGCTTTTCAATATCTTCCACAGAAAGAGACGGACCGTCTTCAATCTGCAGAAGCGCATATCCGTATTTTTCAATGACGATCTCAGCCGACGCCATCATAAGACCGCTGAACATATCCTTTATGCGATATCCGGAATATTTCAGACCGGACAGATCAAACCTGGCCTTCTCCTCCTTATCTGACATATTTCCAACCATAATAAGGGCCTTTCCGTCCGGGCGTATCACCTGAGTTGTCAGAATATTTGAATTGTCGCATTTAATCGGCTGCGGCTCCTTGCTATAGAAGAAAAGAGTCTTGTTTTCAGGACGACCATATCCGAAGGCGTAGGGTATGTCCCTGGATTTCCTGTAGTTGTCATATCCTGAATGCACACCCTGATCAACATGGACAAGCGTTCCGTAGGCATAGCTGGCCCCTATCAAACTCTTGACCTGCTCCGCGGGAGACTGCTTGCTGCTCTGTGTCTTCACGATAAGCTGAGGTGTAATTCCCGCCTGGGTGCCTATCGTGTCAACTATCACATGTCCGAGTGGGAAACGGCGCTGATACTCATTTCCGCCGCCGCCGCGTTCCCATGTAATCGTAGTTGAGCAGAATGCCAGCACAGGACATACAAGACCATTTGTCGCATGCAAGTCAACCCAGGGTGTCCCGTAGGGCAGCTTGCCTTCGACATACAACATGGTGGCTGTTCTCTTCATAAGTTCACGCCAGCCGAAAAGCAGCTTTCCTCCATGAATGCCTTCAGGGACAATGCGATACATTATCTCATTCGTCATGAACGGTACTTTTCCCTTTTTATAACGGGCGCCGGCACCTACAACCGTATTGAATCCTCCGCCCAGAGCAAAAGTATCGAAGTTCATTCCATCATATCCCCTGCGGACTTCCTTACGCATCTTGTAAAGCAGAAAATCGGTATGTGAGCTTGTCTGGTTTGCCAGATATTCGTCCGCCGCATCATCAACAGGATAATCCCATGGCATCCATTCTGCCTTGTACATCTCCGCCTCCGGCCAGCGATGGGAATACAGAGTGGGGAGTTGATAATGCAGGAAATATCTCTTTCCCCACATGCGCTTGTCAAGCATTCCTCTGAAAAGCCTCTTGGGATCTATAAGAGGCATTTCCTTGGCTAGCCTTTCCTTGTTCCGTTCAACATATTCGCGTGCAATTGCAATGCGCTTTTCCTCTGGAGGTGTTTCACCGTTGCGGGAGGCAAAAAGCAGATCGTAGAAACTGCTGTCGATTTCCTGTATGCTGTTCAGGGGATAATCCAGTCTTCCGATGTCGCTGAGCGGATCGCTGCGCATGTCTCCATGGTCAGCTCCAGTAGGAACTTCATAGTCATACATCCATCCGGTCATGGCAAGGTATTTTTCATTGCGGGGCTTGACAGGAGTAGGCTCGAATCCCACGATCCATTCCTTGGGTGTACTCCATTCAGTGGGCTTGTTCACGAAATACTGCCTGAAACTGACAGTATCACCGTCCCTGCGGAGATTCCAATTCATCTTGTCAAACGAGAAACTGCAGTCCTTGCTGCTGTCGATTATCCAGCAGAATCCCTTGTAAACGCCGCCAAGCCAGACATAATTGGGCAGCATGCCATTCCGGCATATCACCCCGGGCATGCCAAGCTCGCCTTCCCCACTGGCCAGCGTAAGGTCCGGAGCATCACCATCCCGCCTGCCTGACTTGTTCAAGCCATTGTAATATTTGACAACGCTGTTCTTAAGCGGCACATGAAAACCGAAATCCGACACCGGCACCTTTCCATCCGGTACGGCTCTGACCGTGACTTTGCAGAAACCGTCATAATCATAGTCCAGATTGAATGTAAATGTTACATTGCCGACCTCAGCCTTGCTTTCGTAGACTATTCTGTCGTCTTCCTGAGATATAAGTTTTGCCTTGCCGGGGATGACCGGTTTACCGTCCAGGAAGAAATGCACTGGTGCAGTCAATATGTTTTCGCCCTCGGCGATAATTTCGTCCCACAGTCCTCCGCCCTGCCTGTAGCCTGTCAGCAATGCGCTTATGCGCTGCTTTTTCCTGTCAAGCTTTAATGGTTTGAAAGGAGGTATTATCACTCGTTCCCTGCCAATATTCTGATCATGCCAGGGGAATTTCCTCATGCTGAAAGTCTTAATATGCTTTATTTTTTTGCCTTTGGCATCCGTACTTGTCAGAGTCACGGTATAATCTCCGAGTGGCAATCCCTTCAGGACAGTCTCGTCCTCAAAGTCTTCCAGCGGCTTTCCTCCTCCGTCGCGCCTAGTCTCCCAAAGAACCTTGCCCGCCGAATCCTTAGTCTGTATCTCTGCTGCGTAGATAGGATATTTTTTATTGAAAGTTGCGGCCACGCGCAGTTTATTTCCGAAAGAAGGATAGAATGCTGCATTCAAGTAAGGAAGACCGGTCTTATCCTGATAGCGTGCCGCCAGAAGAGCCGCCCTTAAATCCCACAGGAAAGCGCGCTGATAGTACAATGTATTGTCCTTGCGATTGTATATCTTCGAGAAAAGGAAACGCTTGCTTCCGGGGAACAATGCCATTTCATAGCGCAGGAAATACTCTTTTTTTCCGGGTTTTACCACGGTACTGAACCCCTTCATGCTTTCATTGAAGATTCTGTAGACCTTGGCATTGCCGACAAAGTTTGGGTTATTTATATCCAGAGTAGCCTCACCGGACACGCCATGCATGTAACTGTCTGAATACAGATCGATTTCAGCATTTGTGGGATTTTCCAGACGATAGGTCCACTGATAGTTTCCGGACGCCTCGTATCCATTATTTCCAAAACCATCAAAGCTTATTACCGGCGCCTTTGAATCCGGCATGAACACTCCCATGCCGCCGCACTTTTCCGGATGATGCCAATAACCGCTCTCCTTGTCATTAGACCAATGGCGAATCATCTGCAAACGCCATTCGCTCCCGTCTTCGAATGCCTTTGCACCCAGTACTTCAAGAGGCACCGACGCTTCAATTGTCCAGCATTTGTTCCTGTAACGATTGAATATCGATGGTTCAAGCCTGTTCGCAAATACCACGCCATCCGGTATTTCACCTTTTCCCTCGCTGTCTATAACAATAGTTGTCTTCTTGCCACCGGGCGCCACAATAATGAACTCCACCTTGTCATCTCCGGTCATATACTGGGGCGGAATGGGCATTACACTTGTCATGGCAAAATACATTTTGCCTGAATCATATCCGAAACGGAAATTGTTTTCACGCCTTGTCAGCAAGCCTGTCTTATTGGATATTCCGCCGAATGAAGTTGATGCCAGATCCCATTCCCCATATTCAATGACACCATCTATTTTCGGAGAAGCCGTCATTGACGAAAGCCTGACAAATGTTGCATTCTTGTCTAAATCAGCTGCATGTATAACAGCAAACATGCACAAAAACGAAGCTGTTAAAAGTCTTTTCATATAATTTTCCCATCGTTATTCTGAAGATACCCCACCTAAAAACAATTACTTGATTTAATCCAGCCAGTCAAAGGCATCTGAAGTGTTCACTGCACCTCTTGTAATGGATTCTACATGTCCGTCAGCAAATCCGATATTCACCCTTTCATTATGGCGGGTTCCTATCATGTACATTGTATGTCCTCCGTCATCCGGCCAGAAGTACTTGTACATATCGAACCATCTTCTGCCTACCATGTCCGCATCGCTTCTGGCATCAGCTATAGCATAAACTTTTGCGGGGGAAGGTATCTGGCCTACGCGCACTACCTTGTTCAAATAGGGCCATTTGCCAGAGCTTGTGGGCCTCCTGAGATTAAGTGTTGTTCCCGCTCCTCCGGCATGGAAGAACGCACTGCTGTAGGAATATGTACAAAAATCATAATTGTCATGTATGTATCTGTATGCAGTCTGGGTGTTGTAGCTCGGGCAGAAATATATTTCCAGCTGCTTAGCCAGTGATGCCGCATAATATTCGCTCATTTTCTGATTAAGGCCGGAATAAAGTTCAGCCAGCATCCAGTACCAGTATCCGTAGCCCAAAGGTGTTTTCATGTATATGTGGGCGTAATCCCAGCAGGGTACCATGAAATCATCATATTCGCTCTGATATAACGCCAGATTGATAGTATGCTGTTTCAAATTGTTTGTGCAGCTTATTGCCCTTGCCTTGTCCCTTGCCTTGCTCAAGGCGGGCAACAGCATTGCCGCCAGAATGGCTATTATCGCAATGACAACCAAAAGCTCGATCAGAGTAAAGAACCTGCGTGAATGTACTTCGTGTTTCATGTCTTCCTCCTGTTAAATTGCTGAAAATAATTGAAACAGATCACATCTTGGGAATTATATGTTCGGGATGGGAACAATCCTCGTCATTTGCAGCGATCCTGGTCCTGCATCTGTATGACTTATCGCTCTCACGGGAAATGTCATAATAGAGTGCATTTAAACGCTGGACGGGAATCTTTACAAGCTGGCGCTGACGCCTTCCGACCATCTCGACTTCCAATTCAAGATCCATTGTGTTATCTACCATTTCACCAACTGAAATTGCACATTCCGCAAAAACACAGCTGTCAGAACGAATCGCGCAACTTACCACGGGCTTATCCACAGACCAGCCTTCAGGCAAATTCTTCCAGCGTAAATTGAACATTGCATTCACATGCAGGGAATCCCCCATCTCCAATCCTATGCGCAAAGTTCCGCCAGGAGCAATTGAAGGTCCTTCCGGATACACAATCCGCAGACTTCCGGAATACTGCAGTGAACAATCCAGATAATAAAGCGGAAGAGCCAGAAGGCGGGATGCAGACTCGCCGCCGATCATCGCCTGAATCTCAGATGGCTCCACCGATGTGGGCCAATCACCTATGCGGGGCAGCATGGCATTGACAGCGGATGCCACCTGAGCCGCCCGGGCCGTGCGGTGAGAAAGTGAATCCAGAGTATTGGGAAGTCCGTACAGGAAATTAAATGCAAAATGATTAATGCAAATCGTGCTTATACTCTCCCCGATGGGCTCAAGCCAGCGTTCAGGTATGCTTGCCCGTCCGCCCATTATGCCGAACAAAGCTCCCACCGTGGCGCCGGTACAGTCAGTATCATCTCCGCAGTTCACTGCCGTGCAGATGGAACGGTCAAAATCCCCGTCTCCATAGAGCAGTCCCACGATAACGAACCCTATATTAACGGCAGCGCGGTACTGTACAATGTCAACTTCCTCCATTATTCTGTTGCGTGTATCCTGCCATGTCATGCCTGAATCATAAGATGAGACAGCGATATGGACAGCCTTTGCCAGCATTGAATCCTCCGGGACCTTGTCCAACGCAATTTCCACAAGACGCCGCACATCATTCTCTACAAATGCAGCAGATTCCATTGCAGCTGTAAACATTTCCGCCCATATACCCTCACCGCAATGATCCGCACAGCTGTCCACATAGGCATACTTGATGGCTTCATCCGGAGCTCCCGGACACAGGCATGCCCATATCTCACTTCGTATCCAGGCCCCATTACTGTACTTGAAAACATCATTATTCACGGCTCCAGAAAGCGGAGGCATGAAACCGTTGCTCACATTCATCTTGCATATTGAATATTCACTGCATGGTGCGATAATGCACTGGTCCCAGAATTCACCCAGCAGATGAGGTGTTATCTGGTCAAGCCCGTATATCTCCACGGCAGCCAGCCATATAAGCTGCAGATCAAGATCATCATTTGGGGCAGGTACGCCGTTCAGCTCCTGGGTATAAAAAGATACATCATGTATTTTGACCTGTCCCTCCATGGGCGCACCCAATGTTCCACCTATATTTTTTCCAGCCCAGCAACCTCTGACCTTTTCAAGATATTCACCGTAATTCAGTCTCATGCTATCTCCTTTCCAGCACAGCGCCAAAACCAGTTATCCAATGCAGATGTAACACAAATATCCACACTTTTATTATATCACAAATCACCAAAGATACATAGAATACTTTTATTAAAAAATAGTATTATTCTATGATTTTAAAGAAAAATGAAAAACACCCACTGAAAATAACTTGTGAGGTGACCCATAATTTTTCACCTTAATACCGCCAGAATAATTTTTAACAGAAATCTGCAAATCTCATAGTTTCCATAATAGATATAATTTACCCACTATTTCCGGGATCTTTACAAACAGCAATCTCTTCAATCCTATTTATAAAAATCAATCCACAACCGTTCAATAACAGACGACAAATTTGAAAAACTATGATTTCAATTGCACCAATCCCAAAATCAAATAAACAATTCCTGCCTTCAATTTTGCCTGAACAATAAAATCTAATAATCGCATTAAATACAAAACGCCGCTGATATCAAGCGTATGGAAGCATAAACTGCTTCCGATACTGCCCCGGTGTCACATTATACCGCTTTCTGAAAGACTTTATGAAGTGATTACTGTCACAAAAACCGCATTTCAACGCGATCTCGCCTATATTATATTCCATTTTAAGAAGCAGCGAGCATGCCTTGTCCAATCTTAGGTTCAGCAGATACTCATTCGGTGAAAGTCCAGTAGCCTCCCTGAAACGCACATACAGATGGGACTGGCTGATTCCTGCTATTCTGGCAAGTTCCTCCGCTGAATGAGCCATTTCCGGCGATTTCTCCATGCTGGTAATACAATTGGCTATTCCTATGTAGTCATGCCGGGAATCACCATAAAGCGTAACCGGTGCCTGACGCAATATTATTATAAGAGCCTCAGTCAGGACAGCCTTCACGAATTGCACATATCCCGGGCGGCGCATGGAAAGTTCACCGGCGATATTACGCAAAAGCCTCTCCAGTTCCACCTTTTCCCTATAGGCAAGATGTATCTTGTTCCGCACGCTGTTACTGGCAAAAAGAGTTCTGTATGACTCCAGGCATGAAAACTCTTCAAACTCACCCGAAAACAAGCTGAAATCAAACATAACATTGTAATACATTACATTGCGTGATTCCCGGTAAAAATGAGATTCCCCGGGCAGAATAGCAAACACATCGCCCGCCACCAGGGCATAGGACACTTCCGATGCGGATGAAAAACTCACAGTATGAATCGTACTTCCACCCGCAACAAAGACCAGTTCCCAGAAATCATGGCTGTGTCTTGGTATTGACTCCCGGTTGCTGCCCCTCCCCAGTGATACTGCCACAGGGACACCATCCCTGAATATCTCATTTCCGCTGTATTTGTAAATGCCGTCCATAAACTCCGTGCAATAAAAAGTTCATTTTTCTTTTCTGCCACGGCTGAAAACAGAAACATACCACAGCCCGAACATGACAGCCTCCGCCGCATCATCGTCATATCCGCATTTGGCAGGTTTTCCACTTGCCCTGGCTACCTCAAGGGCAAGTGTCTCAGCCCTTGTCTTCGCCTGTTTTCCTGAGCGCCTCTCCCGCTCCCAAAGCATGTCCTTGCGCCATTGTTCAGCAGAAAACTGCTGAACTGGCAATCCAGCCCGGGCAGCCCCCTTTCTGAAAATATCCGCAATATCCCCCTGCCCTTCAAGGACTACACATTCCACACCGTCTATCTCGGAAAAAACCCCGGGAAGTGCCCGTTTCAACACAGTTCTATTTGGAAAACGGGTTGAACGTGCCCTGACAAGCATTCCATCAGCATCAAACCATGCAAACCCCGCCTTGAGCCCAACATCAACTGCAAGGACAACAGAACCATGCTCAGAAAACATATCCGGCGCCCCGAACATGAACCAACTGCAAAAATACTTTTTTGACAACAATCGTACTTCTACGAAACATACAGCGCAGCCTGTTTTATTCCTTGACACAAAAGG
>JAZURH010000359.1:0-2706 GCA_045606125.1 Lentisphaeria bacterium
AATACTCCTGATACCGCCCTTCTCTCCTACGAGCATTCGAAAAACACCTGGAGCGTTCAAGGACTTATAAGGCCAATGGGACTTACTATTACTGAATACATTTGATTAAAAAATATAAAACTGCTGTAATTTTTGGAATAAGTCTGCTTGATTTAATAAATATTCAGATTATAAGAAGAAAATTGACGCAGTTTTAAAATGCTCCGCTGATCTTACCGGACAGCAAAGCTTGATACAAGGTCGACACAGACCATTGAACACATACAACACATTCCCTTCAGAACAGGGACCTGACAATTAAAACGAGGCAAAAACATGAACAAAATCAGATTGAACTTAATCCCCGGGGATGGTATCGGTGTCGATGTAATACGCGAGGGGCGCAGAGTCCTGGACATGGCAGCGGCTTTAGACGGCGGAATAGCCTTCGATTACAACGAACTGCCCTGGAGCTGCGAATACTACCTCAAACACGGCAGAATGATGCCCGATGACGGAATGGACATACTCAGGGACTGCGACGCCATCCTTCTGGGAGCTGTAGGATTTCCCGGCGTGCCTGACCACATTTCACTGAGGCAGCTGCTTCTTCCCATCCGCGTGGAGTTTGACGAATATGTGAACATGCGTCCCGTTAAAATGCTTCCGGGGCTGAACTCACCTCTGAAAAACGAAAAAATGGATTTTGTCTGCATCAGGGAAAACAGCGAAGGTGAATATTGCGGAAAGGGACAATGGCTCAACGAAGGACAGGCCGATGAAACTGTGGTGCAGGAAAGCATATTCACAAGGAAAGGAACAGACCGCATTCTGCGCTATGCATTTGACTATGCAGTGAAAAATGATCTTAATAATGTGATTTCAGCAACAAAGTCAAATGCTCTGAATTATTCAATGGTGTTCTGGGACAATATTTTCGAAGAAGTCAGAAAGGACTATCCCGGAATAGAGTCTTCAAAAATGCATGTTGACGCTCTGGCGGGATATTTCATAATGCACCCGGACAAGCTCCAGGTGGTAGTTGCAAGCAATCTTTTTGGAGATATACTCACCGACCTGGGGTCGGCAATGCTGGGCAGCATAGGAATATCCCCATCAGGCAACATAAATCCGGAAGGCAAATATCCTTCCATGTTCGAACCAATACACGGCTCCGCACCCGATATTGCCGGCAAGGGAATTGCGAATCCCATGGGAACATTCTGGGCTATCGCAATGATGCTGGAACATTTAGGGCACAAAAACTGCGCTGATGCTGTGATGAATGCCATGCAGAATGTTCTGCAGGAAGGCAAGGCCGTCACCAGGGACATCGGCGGAAATGCCACTACAACTGAAATGACGGACGCTATCATAACAGCAATGAAAAAATAAATAAAGGGAGCCCCAACCATGAAATTAAAAGATGTTTATGCGGTGCTGCACGGTTCCATCAATGGTGAAAGGATACGCGAAAATGCAGTTCAGTACAGGCAATTTCCATTGCAGTTAAGCTATTCGGCATACGGAAAGGGAATTGAATGGCTGGCGGATAAATACAAGGCTCTGGGGCTTGAAACAGAAGTGCTGCATTTTCCCGCTGACGGGCGCACTGTCTATGCAGACAGGCATTTCCCCCTGGCATGGGATGTGGAGGCGGCATGGGCAAAGTGCGGTGATGAATGTATTGCAGACTACGAAGCGGACCATTACAGCGTGGTTCCTTTCTCCGCCGGAAGTGACGGTGTGCGCAATGGTGTTGTTGTTCCCATGGACAAGGTTCCGGAAGAAGGCGCACTTGATAATATCGTGCCTTTGAATATAGGCGAACCTTCAGGCGCAAAGATTGCAGAACTTATGGCAAGAGGGTGCCGTGCATTCCTGGTTGCCATGGACACACATCCGATACATCCATCTCTGGAGGATTCCCGCCGCTGGTTCAACGCTGCATTCGGCGGCGGCCAGATCGACTTCCGGGACAAGGCATGCTCGGGCTTTTCCATTACGCCAAGAACAGCCAGGGCGCTTACTGAGCGCTTCAACGAAAGCGGTCCCGTGCCGATACAGTACATGATGAAAACAAAGGTGTATTCCGGAGACGCGCCGGCGGTTACTGCATATATTCCCGGCGAAAGCAAAGACTGTTTCCTGATTACATCCCACGGTTACGAACCCCATGGCACAAACAATGTGGCGGGCGTAGCAGCCGCCCTTGAAATGGCGGAGGCTCTTTCCGGACTCATCCGTGAGGGAAAACTGCCAAAGCCCAAATATTCCATTCGTTTCTTCCATGGTCTGGAAAACTTCAGCCTCTATGCCTGGGGAATAAAAAATCCCGAACTTATGAAAAACGCAGTTGGCGGTGTTTCCCTGGACTCATTCGGCAGGCTTGAAGCGGAAGGAAAGCGTGAGCATTTCGTGCTGCGGCAGTCCATGAATGTACATCCTTCACCCCAGCATGGAATAGCAAAGGAACTTCTGGGTCTGGCTTGCGGAGACAGCGGCATAGGATTCGAGCGCAAGGAAGCATCCAAGAACAATGAAGATCTGATGCAGGATCCCATGTTCGGACCGGCATGGAACCTTCTATACGGCTCCCTTTGGGAAGAACCACTGGAAACATATCCAAGATGCTATTTCTACCATACGAACATAGACACGCCGGAAAAACTTTCTCCAGTAGCATTGAAGACGGCGGGGGACTTTGCGGGAACACTGGCCTTCTTC
>JAZURH010000360.1:0-2524 GCA_045606125.1 Lentisphaeria bacterium
GGAGTGTCGGGGAAAAGAGTTATATTAGCGGTTGGTAATTGTGATTTAGTATGTATAAGTTTATTTCATGGAATGTAAACGGTCTGAGGGCCGTATGCGGAAAGGGATTTGCAGACGTATTCACTGAACTGGACGCTGACTTCTTCTGCCTGCAGGAAACCAAGATGCAGGCCGGACAGCTGGATCTGGAATTCCCAGGCTATAAGTCGTACTGGAACTATGCAGACAAGAAGGGTTATTCCGGCACTGCGATATACACCAGGCACGAACCTCTGTCAGTCACCTACGGCATTGGCGTGGACGAGCATGACCACGAAGGCCGCGTCATAACACTCGAAATGCAGGATTTCTATCTTGTGTGCGTATACACTCCGAACTCACAGGACGAGCTCAGGAGACTGGACTACAGGATGAAATGGGAAGATGACTTCAGGACCTACCTTTGCGGACTGAAGGAGAAAAAGGGTGTCATCATCTGCGGTGACCTTAATGTCGCCCACAAGGAGATAGACCTGAAGAATCCGAAAAGCAACCGCCGCAATGCAGGTTTCACCGACGAAGAAAGAGACAGGTTCACCAGACTGCTGGATGCAGGATTCATAGACACATTCCGCTACTTCCACCCCGACATGACAGATATATATTCCTGGTGGTCATACAGATTTCAGGCCCGCCAGAAGAACGCGGGGTGGCGCATAGACTATTTCGTTGCCAGCGACAATCTCCGCGACAGGCTGAAGGAAGCCTCGATACACACGGAAATATTCGGTTCAGACCACTGTCCTGTGGAACTGGTCCTCGAATGAGAAAATCCTGGAAAGTCTTGAACTTCATGAGAAAATCCCGGAAAGTCTTGAACTTCATTAGAAAATCCCGGATGGCCCTTGAACTTCATGAAAAAATCCTGGAAAGCCTTGAACTTCATTAGAAAACCCCGGATGGCAACATGTCACAACAAATTTGACATGAGTCATCCGGGATTTTTCAATAATTGTGCTGGGCAAGCCAGGCAAGGGCGTATGAACATGTAGCCTTGCAGCGAAGCCCGTTCAGATCTGCAAACCTGTACGCCTCACGCACCAGATCCGAGGCTATACCGCGGCCTTTCAATGGTTTGGGAACAAATGTATGAGTCACTACGAGAGCGCCCTCGCTGATTACATAATCCACATGGGCCTCATGCCCTTCCACCACTGTAGAGAAGCGGCGTTCCTTTTCAAGATGATTGATGTCAAGTTTCATTGTCTTGTCCGTTTTGCAGGACAACGATTCAAAACGAATGCCGGGCAGCGACTATTTTTTCACCGCCTCATAGACGTACGATCCTGCACCGAATACAATCTGGGTGATGGCCTGAGAAGTGTGGGAAAGAGTGGCATACACCACCCCCATCTCAACAGGTACGCCGTATATAACAGCCAGAGCCGTGCTTATGATGAAATGGAATGCTCCGATGCCACCTGGAACCGGGACGGCAAAGCCAAGTCCGCCTACCAGAGACAGGAACAAGGCGTCGATAAGGTCCAGGCCGTCAAGGAAGGGCGCAGCCCACACGGTCGAGGCTGCCATGAACCAGTATGTCATCCATATCAACGCTGTATATGCAAAGAAAAGCCATTTGCGCTCCATCTTAAGGCAGCTGGCAAAACCCTGTCCGACACCACGGAACACTCCCCATACCTTAGCACAGATGCCGTTGGCATTTCTGTATTTCCACAGCACATATAAGGCAGAGGCAAACGCAACGGCGACAGCCGGCAGCACCCACCACAGGGCGATATCAAATCTATGAACCACAGGTTCCCATATACGTTCAACGAAAAAAGCTCCGAAACGTCGGTATCCTCCCGCAATCACGACTACAAGCAGGAGCATCATAACCAGAAGTTCCCATCCACGTTCCAATACAACGGTGCCGAGCACCTTGTCGTACGAGGCCTTCTTGTGCTCAGGATGTACGGAGTCCACAGGTGCGGACCTGCGGGTTATCACTCCGCAACGGACAAACTCTCCGATGCGGGGGAACACAAAATTGGATATGTTTCCTATGTTGATGGCATTGAAGGCGGTAACACGTGTGAGGCTCGGGTCGATGGGCGTGAGAAGCTGCCGCCATCTGACGGCACGGAGCAGGAATGCAAAGGAGCCTGCCGCCATGGACAGGAGCACATACTGCCACCTGCATTCCCTTAGGCCAGCCATGAAGTCCGCCCATTCCACGTCTTTGAACGAGAACCGCAGAAGGACTGCGGCCAGAAGGAGGGAAAGGGTGTACTTTATTATTTTCTTTATGTTTTCTTTCATATTCATGGTTCAGATGTCTCGGCTTCGCTCGACATGACAGGGCGAGGTCACTTGACATGACGAAGTGCAAATTTATCCAAAAGTTTTCTAACTTTGTAGATTGATATGTAAATAATGACTATTATGGCGTCAATTTTAGGAATAGGCAACGCATTGACGGACATTCTTGCCGTCCTTCCTGATGATAAGTTTCTCAAGGAGTTTCATCTCCCTAAAGGAA
>JAZURH010000361.1:0-10399 GCA_045606125.1 Lentisphaeria bacterium
TCGGGGAGTTTGAACATGAAAAGGACTGGAGTTTATAAATACGAAAGGCTGCCCTTTTCAATTATCAAAAAGGCAACGGAGCAGGAAGAAACGGCTTTGACAGCTGCGCTCAACCACTATTCCTCATACTTTGACAGCTGCGCTACACGCTATGTGCAGTGGATGGGGAAGAATATTGATGAAGATATCAGACAGTATGCAATTGAGCGGCTGCTCATTGCAATAACCACTGTGTACGACATTACAAGGCTCCCATAAATAATGCATTGAGATGGTTTTTTACATATATATTTTTTTATCTCTTTTGTCTGCCAAGGCAAAAGAGATTTTTTTAATCACAAGAGAGTAACACAAAAAAATTGAAAAATTTTTTCCTGTTTGCAAAATTAATATCAAAAAATATGTTTGAGTTATCACACAGTGACTTCGTAGTTATTTTCGCAAATTATATTTATCTCAACCAAACAAAATTGGAAGAATTTTTGTAAGGAAGGAAGAAATAACACTATGAACATTATTGTTTGCTGCAAATTTGTTCCCTGCCTTCAGGACATGGAAGTGGGCGCGAACAAGTCTGTAAATTTCAGCAAGGCGCAGTGGCAGATTTCTGACTATGATCTTCAGGCTGTCGAAACCGGTGTGCAGCTGGCAAAAGTAAGCGGTGGAAAGCTGACAGCAGTTTCTGTTGGAAGCACAAAGATCGAAAGCACTCAGCTCCGCAAGGACCTTCTTAGCCGTGGTCCGGATGAATTATACCTTATTGCAGATGATGCTCTTGAGAATGCAGATACTGCACAGGTCAGCGCCTTACTGGCCGAAGCGGTTAAGAAGATAGGTGCAGATATTGTTATCTGCGGCGAGGGTTCTGCTGACTACTATTATCAGCAGACCGGTCTGCAGCTTGGTGAGAGACTTGATTGGGCGAACCTGAGCAATATTGAGTCTGTTTCGATTGATGGAGATACTCTTGTGCTTGAAAGGTGCCTTGAGAGCGAAATAGAGAAGCTCTCTGTACAGATTCCGGCTGTTATATCTGTTACCAGCAGCATAAATGAACCTCCACGCCCTAATATGAGAGCTATTCTTTCTGCCGGCAAGAAGCCTGTAACAGTATGGACTCTTGCGGATATGACTCCAGTCGAAGCCGTAAGTGATGTAATAAGCACACTGGCTCCTGACTCCGCAGAGAGAGCCGGAGAGATTCTGGAAGGCAGTGTTGAGGAAGCTGCGGCAGAAATGGCGCGCAGACTCAAGGCTGACGGCCTGCTGTAAGAGAATCAGGAAGGAGAGCATATTATGAAGATATTTGTTTTTTCTGAGAACATCTCTTGGACTGCCGAGCTTATTGGCAACGCAAAGAAAATCGATTCCGGAGCTGAGATTTCAGCAGTGGTTATTGGTGCTTCGGAAGATGCAAACCTTGTTTCCCGTATGGGTGTAAATCAAGTTTGCTGGCTGGGAGAGGCAGGAGATTGTCTGGTAGACGATTTTGTTCCCACCATCGCAGAGCTCATTAAGGAAAAGGCTCCGGAACTGTTCCTGATTGGTGCAACCGTCCGCGGTAAGGCAGTGGCAGCAAGAGTTGCAGCCCGACTTGGTACTACAGCCATTGTCAATGCCAAGACCATCAGCGCCGACTGCAAAGTATCCCATGTTGTATACGGCGGCGGTGCAAGCAGAGTGGAGACTGTAAAGGCCGGCACTCTCATTGCAACTGTGACCGCAGGTTCCGCTGATGCTGAAAAGGCAGACAAGATGGAGGCACCTATCGTAAATATTGCCTTTGCTGCTCCCACAGTTTCCGCAAAGCTCATTGAACGCAAAGCAAAAAAGGTCGGCAGCAGCGACATTATGTCTGCAAAGAAGGTCGTGGGTGTGGGACGTGGCTTCTTCACAAAAGAGGATCTCGCCTATGCAGACGAGCTTGCAGAGGCTCTTGGTGCAGCAGTGGGCTACAGCCGCCCGGTAACTGAGGTTACTCCTCCCATTATTGAAGGGGAGCCTTACATAGGCGTTTCCGGCATTGCTATCAAGCCTGACCTGTATCTTGCCGTGGCAGTTTCCGGCCAGACCCAGCACACAGCCGGTGTTATCGATTCCAAGACGATCCTTTGCATCAACAACGATGCAGATGCACCCATGTTCAAGCTCAGTGACTACGGCATTGTCGGCGACTATAAGGAAGTTATCCCTGCTCTTGTCGCTGCGATAAAGGCCAAGAAAGATAAGTAATCCCAAAGCAGTTTGCTTTATATTATTAAGGAGGAAAAATTATGGCAAAAATATCTACCGCAGGTGAAGGCTGGTTCCTGACAGAGGAAGAATGGCTGCTTAAGCAGAATCTCCGTGAGCTCGTTGAGGCTGAAATCGCTCCCCGTTTCAAAGAAAATGCAACCGAAGAAACCGCAGACCCCTTCTATAAGGAAGCAATGAAGAAGCTGGGTGATGCAGGCTACCTGCGCGTTGGCGTTTCCGAAAAGCTCGGTGGTCTGGGCATGCGTCTGACTGCTCTGCTCATCGTTACTGAGGAAGTTACCCGCGGTAACGGCGCTCTGGGTATCCATGCAATGGAAAACCAGCTCCTTGGCTCCACCATGGCAGCAGCAGCTCCCAAGGCATGGGAACGCTGGGGCGAAGGCATCATGGACGGCTCCTACATCTACGGTGCATCCATTACCCAGCCTGAAGGCAACGGCAACATGAGCGCATGGAAGCCCATCGGCAAGCAGCAGGAGGACGGCTCCTGGATCCTCAACGGCGAGAAGGCCTTCGGCTCCGGCCTTACCTTTACCGATGTCTTCACCATCACCGGTCTTGGCATCAGCAAGGAAGGCCAGGTCAAGATGTGCAAGTGGAACTTCAGCACAGAGGATGAGCATCCCGGCCTGACCATCCACCACAATCCTGAGCTGGGCTGCAGCCCCACCTATGCTTCCCTTACCATGAAGGACGTTTACGTTCCTGCTGAGTACGGCGGATATTCTCCCGCTCCCGGTTCCGCAGAAGATGCACAGGCCGGCGCAATCGGCTACAAGGCATTTGCAGTCTGCTGCGCAGCTCTTGCAATGGGCACCATGAGCGCTGCATGGGACAAGACCGTTGAATTCCTCAAGAACAGAGAATCCTGGGGCAAGAAGGTCATTGAGTACGGCGCAATCCAGGCAAAGCTGGTTGACATGAAGGCCAGAATGGAAGCTGCCCGCAGCCTTATGTACACTGCTGCCCGCATGATCGAGACTCTCCACAAGGACGCTCCCGCATGGGCCGACATGGCAAAGATCGTCTGCTGCGACACCGCACGCCAGATTACCGACGAGTGCATCCAGATGCACGGCTGCGTCGGCATCAACCCCGACAGCGGTATTGCACGCCACCACCTGGATGCTATCTGCTTCGGTATCGGCGTTGGCACCAGCGACCTGCACATCCCCTGCGCTGCTGAGGAACTGGGCTTCCCCAAGTCTGACGACCTTAACCGCACCTGATAATACGAAATACCCTGAATATGCGGGATGGTGTCAATTTAATACACCATCCCGCTTTTTAAGAAATTTTCAAGAGCATAAATGCCGACAGGAAGACTGAAATGAAGGCTGCCGAAGAAACGGCATAAAAATCAGCTCACAGGACGGACAGATTATTCTTCCGATCCTGTACCAAGTTTTATAAAAAAGGTGAAAAATATGTCAGAAGAAAGATTTGACGCCATAGTAGTCGGCGGTGGACTTGCTGGTCTGAGCGCGGCTTATACCATGGCACAGGGAGGTCTTGAAGTCCTTCTCGTAGAGCGCGGCATCAGCTGCGGCTCCAAAAATGTAACCGGGGGAAAGCTGTGCTCCCACAGCATAGAGAAAATCTTCCCTGATTTTGCAGATATTGCACCGGTAGAACGCAGGATAGTTTCTGAAAAAGTAAAGGTCTGGAGCGGCGGAGAGACTGCTGAGTCTGCCATAGAGCCTGAAAGCTTCGGCCTTTCACATTCTGCATCCTACTCCGTTATCCGCCAAAAGCTGGATTCCTGGTTTGCCGAGCAGGCTGAGGAAGTCGGAGTTATGACGATAAACGGCATCGTTATAAACGATCTTATTGTTCGCGACGGCAGAGTATGCGGTGTAGTTGCAGACGGCGAAGAGATGGAGGCCGATGTTGTAGTCCTTGCAGAGGGCGTTAACGGACTGCTGGCTCAGAAGCTCGGCATGATATCCGAGCTTTCTCCTGAAAGCACCTGCGTGGGTACCAAGGAGGTTATAGAACTCGGCGAAGACCTTATTAACGAGCGTTTTGGCCTTCAAAGCGGCGAAGGTGTGGAGCTTATGTACCTTGGCGACCGCGAAAAGGGTGAGTATGCCGATGGCTTTGTTTACACAAATAAGAGCAGTGTCTCTGTAGGTGTGGAGTTTGTTATTGGTGATATTTACAAGACCGGAAAGAGCATCCCTGAAATGCTGGAGGCTTTCAAGGAACTGCCGGAAATCAGCGCACTTATCGACGGTGGAAAGCTCATTGAGTATTCCGCGCACCTTGTTCATAAAGGAGCTCCCGAACAGCTTCCCAAGCTCTATGGCGACGGCGTACTGCTTGCCGGCGATACTGCAGGGCTGGTTGCAAACTTCGGCTGGGTCGTCCGTGGTATGGATCTTGCAGTAGAGTCCGGCAGACTTGCGGGTGAAGCTGTAATACGTGCAAAGGAAAGCGGCGATTTCTCCGCAGAAGCACTTGCATCCTATCAGCAGGCGGTTGAAGAGAGCTTCATAGCCGCAGACATGAAGCTCTGCCACGAATATTTCAATAAGTAAAGGGGGCGGCAAAATGGCAAAAATGTCAGTAGCTGATAAGCTGGGAGCAAACAAATTCAATGTTTTTGAAGAGGCCAGCCATATTGACGTAGACAAGAAGCACGAAGATGCGCAGGAGGTAGACCGTGTTGTACGCATCTGCCCCGCAGCACTCTATGTAAAGGAAGATAACGGCGGCGTCCGTTTTGACTATCTGGGCTGTCTTGAATGCGGCACCTGCCGTGTACTCAGCGGAGGCAAAGTAGTCAAGGGCTGGGATTACCCTGTAGGCTCTTTTGGCGTCAGCTTCAGAAACAGCTGAAGTCGTACTGAATCAATTGACTCGGAGTGAATTGTTCGATATATTTGTAACATAAAGTTCAGCCCGATTTTGTGCGATGGGGGATACAGTATGGTTAAGCAGTTGGCTACTACATATAAGCTCGTTTTACTGGGGAAACCTGATGTTATACGCAATGGTGTCTCCGTAAAAATTCCACGCAGTAAGTGCAAAGGTATTATTTTCTATCTTGCATCGCAGGACAAGGATGTAAGCCGTGATAAGCTGCAGGATTTGTTTTGGCCTGAGCTTAAACAGCAGACTGCCCAGCACAATCTCAATGTACACTTATCGGATATTCGCAAGCATTTGCCGGGTTTGCTTGAAAGTGACAATGCCTATGTCAGACTCAGTGCGGATGTTTCAATAGACTGCAAACAATTTGATTTATATTTCAAATACGATTCCTTTGACTTTGAAAAGCATCAATATATTCTTGGTTTGTACCGGGGAGATTTTCTTGAAGGCTTTAATATCAGCGGTGTAAGCGATTTTGAAATTTGGAAAAGCTCCATGAGAGAGCATTACCTGAATTTGTTCATTAAAGGGCTTATAAGCCTGGCTGACCACCACCATAGCCACAGGGAATATCAGGACGAACTCATTGCACTTCAAAATGCACTCCAGCTTGATCCTCTTCAGGAGCGTGTGTACAGAAGTGTTATGAAAGTGCATTATGAGAATGGGGATTTCCTTCAGGCAAATGCAATATATCAAAAGCTTCAGAAAATTCTTGCAGACGAAATAGGCACGGAGCCTATGCCCGAAACCCAGCAATTATATAACGAAATGCTGGAGTGCCGCTCAATGCGGGAAAACATTATCCACAATCAGCGCCAGCATTTTACATTGCAGGAAAAAACACAGCACAACAAACCCAAGGCGAAAACCGGCTTCGTGGGAATGGCTGAGATACTCGCAGAGCTTAAAGAGAACACATTGCAAAAGGACATCAGCATTGTTGAAGGCATCGAGGGCAGCGGAAAAACCCGTTTGCTTAAGGAATTTGCAGATGCGTGGGAGGGCACGGTTTTCTGGGTAAACTGTCTTTCCGCCTCTGACGATCTGCCTTATCAGCCGTTTTTGGCTGCGGTAACAGATTTTTTTGCCTTGCTGGAAGCAGAGGAACTTAAAGACCTCCTTATTCAAAAACTTGGCCCAAAGCGCTGGCAGGTAATACAGTCTTTACTCAGTGACGGAATAATCTCAATAGACCTTCAGCATGATATGGGCAAAGTCCAGCTTTTTGATGTGTTTGCAAATCTTTTCCTGTCCATAGCTTCGTTCTCACCGCTTCTTGTTGTCGTTGACGATATCGGCTGTGCCGATATGTGCACTCTAAAACTCATAGAGCACCTTGCGGTGCGCTGCAGCGCTTTGGTTTCCTTTGCAGGTTCCATAAGTACTGTATATCCCGGAACAAGAAAACCTGTGATTTCAGCCAGACTCAGAAGCATGGGCATAGTGCGTAGAATTACTATGCCTGGCTTCACAGCTGAGGATGTTTCCAAACTGCTGAAAGAAAAATATCCGGCTGTATCTGATGAGCTTGTAAACTGGCTTTGGGAAATTGCCGGAAGAAATCCGTTCCAGCTTATTGAACTTGCCAATAGCCTGCCTGAAAAAGAGTTTTATGAAGACAAAACTCTGAATATTACCCCAAGCATCCCTGCCAGCCTCCGTGATTATTTTGAACCCGTATCAGCCATGCTCAGTGAAACTGCCAGACTTATCATCGACATTGCATCGGCATACGGCACAGTGTTTAATTTCAGGCTGATAGCCCAAACCGGAATTGTCTCCGGGGGAGAGTGCATGGATGCCCTGGATGAGCTTATTGAAAAAGGGATACTCATACCCGCAGGAAATAATGAGTACGAATTTTTCACCGCAATCATACGTGAGACTGTATATGCCGTTTTGAACCCGTCCAGAAGACAGTGGCTGCACCTGAAAATTGCCGAGGCAATTGAAGAGGATGACAGCCTCTTCGAACAGAAGGTAAGAAACGGCCTTCTGGCCCATCATTTTGCCAAGAGCTATCAACCCAAGCGTGCTGTGCCTTATGCTGTGCAGGCAGGGGATGATGCGTACAAGCGTTCCGCATGGCTGGATGCCATCGACTATTATGAGATGGCAAAAGAGTATGCAGATGACAGTGAGTTTCTTCTTCGTCATCTTACCGCTGTTTATATGAGCGCCGGTGAAGAAGCGGAGTATCGCCGTATACTTGAAGCCAAAAGCTCTCAGTCCCGCCGCTTTGGAAGGCAAGGAGAATATCTGGTCAACGAAATTGAGGCAAGATTTTCAAAACAGGATCGTATTGAAGAACACAGGTGGGCAATGATCCCCGGTTATCTGCTGCCCTTGAGCAGTGAGGATATGCAGCTGCTCACAGAGGCAAAGCAGGTGTTGGAGGGTCAGACGGAAGAGCCCTATGTGCGGGCAAGATTATGTATGATAGTTGCCCTTAGAAGTTGCGCTGCCGGAGATTACATGAGCGCGGCAAAGTATTGCATCAAAATCATTGACGAATTTCCTGAATTCACCGTCAATGAACAGCCTCTCGTTGTCATGGCACATCTTGCAGCAGGCGTATACCTGAGCATGCTTGGCAGGCTGGAAGAATCCGGTGCGATTTTGGAAAAGGGCTTGGCTTTGGCATTGGATAAGGAAGTCATTTATGCTGAAGCTATCATCCGCTGTGAGTATGGTAAACAGCTTGCGCTGCTTAACAAAACTCAGGAGGCAAAAAAACAGCTGGACATAGCCTTGAATCTCAGCCGCCATTACAGAATGGTGTATATTGAAGCCCGAACCTTGTTCGAAATGGCCATAATTGATATTTCAGAGAAGAATCACGAAAGTGAGAAGCTTTTGCGTGAAGCTCTTCATCTGACAGAAATAACAAATAACAGTCAGCATTTACAGATACATATTCTCAACGAGCTTTTTCCGCTTTTGTCGGAGAATGAAAGGATAAAGTGGAATACAAAGCTTACAGAGCTGGATGTACTTGATTTGCAAAAATAATATGTAAGTGCTGCCCAGAAAATTGGAGAAATTTAATGCTTAAAATACTCGTATGTGTAAAACAGGTTCCTGATGTGGATCTGATGCGCATGGACCCTGAAACCGGCATGCTGGTGCGTGATGGTGTTCCCGCTATCCTCAATCCTCTGGATGCCAACGCCCTTGCAGCTGCCGTATCTGTTAAGGAACTTTACGGCGCTGAGATTACCCTTATAACCATGGGGCCTCCCATGGCTGAGGCTGTACTGCGTGAATGTCTTGCAGTGGGCGCTGACAAGGCCATCCTTGTAACCGACCGCGCCTTCGGCAATGCAGACACCCTTGCCACCAGCTATTCCATCGTTTCCGCTGCCAACTGCGTGGATAAGTATGACCTTATCTTCTGCGGCAAGGAGACTGTGGACGGTGCAACCGGTCAGATGGGCTCCCAATTGGCGGAGCGCTTTGACGCGGCTCAGATCACCTCCGCAAGCCTCATCAAGTCCGTTGATGAACAGGCAAAGACCCTCGTAGTGGAAAGAGAGCTTGAAACCGGTATTGAAACTCTTGAAGTTTCCATGCCCTGCCTTTTCACTATGGAAAAGACCCATTACCCCGCCCGTATTCCCAATCTCAAGGGCAAGATGCGCGCAAAGAAGGCCGAGATAATTACCTTCACCGCAAACGACATCCCCGACCTGGACAGGGGACGCATCGGCGACCCCGGTTCTCCTACCAAGGTGCCCAGAATGTTCCCGCCTGTAATGCCCGAACCCGGCGTGATTCTGGATGAAGGCTCCGTCGAAGCAACCGTTGCAAAGCTCATGAGCATCATAAAGGAGGGCTAAGTAATGGATAAGAAGAATTACAAGAATATGTGGGTACACATCGAACATAACGACGGTGTGGTGCATCCTGTGTCTCTGGAGCTTTGCTGCGAGACCAGAAAGCTCTGTGACCTCTCAGGTGACAAGCTGATTGCCGTTGTGGCAGGCGGGCTTTGTGAGGCAGAGTTGGAAAAAATCCGCGAATGTGGCGTTGATGGTTTTATTATGGTCAGCGGTACTGGTTATGAGCGCTATAATACCGAGGCTTACACCAATCTCTATACCGTACTCTGCCGAAAGTACAAACCCTCAGCAGTTATGGTCGGCGGCACCACCAATGGCCGCGATTTTGCGCCCCGCTTTGCAGTACGCCTTGATACAGGCTGCACCTCTGACGCTACAGAGCTTATCTACAACCCCGAGAGCACCGACATTGAGTTTGTGGAGCCTGCTGCCGGCGGCAAGATAATGGCAGTCATCACCATTCCCGTGCTCCGTCCCCAGGTTGGTACTCTCCGCCCCGGTACCTTCAAGTATGCTCCTACAGGCAAGAGGGAGAACATAGAGGTCATCAGGGAAGAGATATCCTTTGACCCCGCACTCATCCGCACCAGACTCCTTGGCTTTGAGGCGGACGCTTTTGACCCGGAGCTGGATATTGCAGAGACTGAGTGCCTTGTCTGCCTTGGCGCAGGGCTGAAAGATGAGAGTCTCCCCATGTATCGGGAACTTGCTGCCCTTTTGTGTGGCAAGATCGGCTGTACAAGACCTCTGGTGGATAAGGAGCTGCTGCCATACAAGCTGCAGGTGGGACAAAGCGGCGTTATGATAAAGACCAAGCTGTACATAGGTTTTGGCATTTCCGGCGCTGTTAACCATACCACCGGTATTGACGCTGAAAAGTTCATTGCCGTCAACACAGATCCCAATGCTGCAATCTTCAACTATTGCGATTACGGCATAGTCGGAGACATGGATGAAGTCTGTCAGGCAATGATAGCTGCTCTGAAAGCCTGATAAGATCAAGCGTTTTGAAATGCATAGACCATGTCTTTACATTTCAGAGCGTAAACAATCCCGGCTTACACAAAAAAGTAAGCCGGGATTTTTGATGTATAAACGAAAAATGGGCTTATTTTATGAAATTGAACTGGATAAAGTAAGAGAAGCTTTCACTGAACGTGAGAGCTTCTCTTTTTTGCTTTTGGCTGCAAAATTTGTAAATATCAGGCTGTTTGTAAGTGGTTTTATATCATTTTCAGAAGTTTTGTAAAATGTTTTCCGGATATGGACAGCTTGTACGTATTAGAAGATGAAGAAGGAATTAAAACAAAAAATAATTTGAAGAAGCACATGTTATGTACAGGGAATAGGGAAGTATGTTGACGAAGATATCAAACAGTATGCAATTGAGCGGCTGATCATTGTAATACCCACTGTGTACG
>JAZURH010000362.1:0-10702 GCA_045606125.1 Lentisphaeria bacterium
CGCCGTGGAAGGCTGAAGACGCTTCAGACCGGAAGTATAACAGAAGTATGGAATGATGGTGGAAACAATAACAAGCAGAAATGTATTAACCCATAGAACAGGCCTGCCGGCAATTATGGGAAATGACTCGCCCCAGTCAAAAATAAGCAAGGCCGCGCCGCCGGCAAAAATAAACGACCACAGTGTTATGGCGTCGCTTCCATATCCCCTGCGCTGGGCAAAACGCCCGAATATGCTGTAAAGAGCATAGCAGAACCCGGAGCCGATACCCATGAGAAGCACAGGCAGGGATACCCTGGCACCACCATCGTTGAAAACACCGGACACAAGAACACAGCCGCATGTGACCAGACACAGCGCAAGCAATTTGCACAGACCGAATTTTTCCCCGAAAAACAAACAGGACAGGGCAGTGACAAAAACTGGCGATGTATAAAGCAATATCACCGACATGCCCACTCCCGCCCGCTGCAATGTGGCAAAGTATAACAGATTGAACATGATAATGCTGGCCAATCCGCAACCAGCAAAACACCATAAGTCACGCAAACGCACCCGGAATGCACCCGGAGATGCCAGGGGCATTACCGCCAGCAATATCACCGCAGCAAAAAACGAGCGCAGTGCTGTAATGCTGCGCTCGCTTATTCCCGCTTCACCAAGCCCGTGTACAAACAGGCTTATCATTCCCCAGGTGACCCCTGCCGCAAGGACAAGAGCCACCCCTTTGAGGCGGGAACTATGTTCCGCCAATGCCATTTTCCCGATTATTCCTTTGTAATGGTATAAACCAGGTTATCGCTTCCGCCTGCTGCATAGCTGTTGCTCAGGTGTATGCGCAGAGGCTGTACTGGCTGTGTAAACTTGTTGGTCAAAGGTCCGAGAGAAATTGCCCGTTCCTTGTCCAGACTGATGACTATAGTGCCGTTGATGCGTATCTTCGAGGCTCTGTCAGCTTCAGCCTTCCATGCGCCGCCATTGAAATATTCTAATTTCGTGTCTTTGTGCCTAAGGAGCGGAATCTGGTCATACAGCGCCTTTACATTCACATCCTTTTCGAAGTTGATGTTCAGTGCGTGTTCCACGCCTTTTTCATTGAAGGAAATCTTCCTGGTGAACTTGAGACCGTCCAGATTGAACATCTGGCTGTTCATATTAACGCAGTCTTCTTCGATTGTCTTGTTGTACTTCCAATAGTCGGGATAAGCGCATTCGCCGTTTTCAAGGTCTGCACGGAGGAAATACCCTGTATTGCCATTCCAGTTCATTGCAGTAATCACCGTGCCGTAATCCTGGAACCAGAGCAGTCCCATACCCTGTGTATATGTCCACTTGTTGCTGCCTTCCTTGTTTTCCTCTTTCTTGGGCCTGAACTTCGCCACCCAGCCTGATGCCGTGCTGCCAACATAGTTGAAAGTATAATATGCGGGCTTGCGCACTGCCAGGAATTCGTTGTTGAAGTTTCTGGTGAAATTGTTGCTGAGTTCCATGGGGAACTTGCAGTCCTTGAGAGGCACTGTGGGGAATATGTATTCACTGTAGAAGGGAGCCCAGATGGCTACCGAATACTTTGCGCCGCTGGATTGTATGGCTTCTCTTTCCTTGAATTCCTTGATAGCCTTCTTGAGGTCAATCGGCTTGTATGTAGGATACCAGACTGCCGCTTCGGGGAGCCACTTTCTCATGAACTGGGTTCCGCCGCCATACTGCCTGTTGACCCATGAACCCTGGGTGCGGTGGCCATAGTTGCTGGCGCCGTACACCCTGCCGTTCGGGTCTCTTGCCACGGAGTGGTTGTAGAAATCATAGATAGTCTGCAATGTCTTCTTTGCGACGGGGTCGCCAGTCATGCAGTAATACACAGCCTGATAGCATGTGCCAAGTCCCTGGTATGTGCCGTCCGCACCATAGCCTTCACCCTGGTAGCCGGTTTTCATTGTGTGGTTGCCGCCTTCCAGGCTCATGCCGAAAATATAGTCCTTTGCCATTTCGGCGTACTTTGCTTCCTTGAACACCTTGTCCAGGCACAGGTAGATATAGGGCCAGTGGGAGGACTGGTTTTCAGCTGATACGCGGAACATTGAGAATCTGTCCGGAATATGCCTGACTGCCTCGCACCAGAGTGCCTTTGCCTCAGGATCTGTAACGCCCTCATATCCAAAGTAGAATGCCCTGGAATTGTGATTGAAGATAAGACCGTCAGAACCGCAGTATTCGCTGTTGGAATCCTCTCTGGTTCCGCTTTCCTTCAATGAAAGATAGCCTTTCAGGATATTTATCATGACTCTCTTTTCGAAAACAGGATGCCTGTAAAATGGATTGTAGGGCTTGTTGATGCCAAGAATGACCGCCATTGGCTCCCCGTATTTTGCCTTGCCGAAGTCAGGGCTTGCGGGATCTATGTTCTGGGTCTGGATAATGTCATTGATATAGGTGAAAATACCCAATGGTCCCAGCAGCTGAGCTGCCTGGGGTTCGCTTTCCATCTTGGCAATGTAGGGCTTCAAATCCACACGATCCATCTTCAGATCAGTTTTCTTGATTTTTTCCAGCCAATTATGTATTCTCACCTGGAACTTATGGGGATAAACTGCACCGTCCTCAGTCCTTTCAAGTGAGCCTCTGATGGCCATGGCCGTTTCCTCGTCCGGGCAGATAATAGCTGTAACCCCGGCGAATCCGAAGAATGTGCAGTCCGGATTGAATTTCCACACCTTTCCCTGAAAACCATCCACGCTGATTTTGTCAGTGGTGTTGTTTATGACATACTGCTTCCCATTGGGATCCGTGAATGTGGTCTTTCCTCCATAGGACCTGAATCTGAATTCCTTTATATTTTCCGGGATGTAGATGTATGTGTCATTGTACTGGGCATTGCGTCCGTCCTTGATGTGCGCCCTGAATGCGGCAAATCCATATTTCAGTTCCGGCTCGGATTTCACATTGACCTTTATGTTTGCGCCGCTGTAGCGTATCTGGTATATACCAGCGGGTGCCGTCTTGCCGAAATCATGTGAAATAGTCTTTGTCTCGCCCTTTTTCACCTTGATATAGTCCCAGAAGACAAGGCGTTCCTCTGCATCGAATATGCGCCCCACAATGGCTCCATCATTCTGCAGATACACCGGGAAATGCCCCACAAAGCCCGCCGTGGTAAAATCCAGAGAAAGCTTGAGAGGACCACCTTTATGCACAAAATAGAATCCGGCGCCTTCCGCATCGAAAGGGCCTGTGAAAGCAGCCAGACAATTCAATGTCAAAGCAACTAACGATGCAAGCAACAGTTTCTTCATAATAATTCTCCGGTTAAACCAATGACTAAGAAACAATACACAAAAACAGAAATAGTTTAATGTACTTATCCTTTTTTACAAAAGATAAAATACAAATGAAAGCAGAAAAAACTCCTCAGACAAACATGCGGTTCTATTTTTTCAGACTGTGGATCTTAAGCTCCTCTGAAATCTTCTCATCAAATACCCTTCCTGTCCTGTCAACGGAAAATGCGTCCCTGAAGGAACCTTTTTCATCGTATGCCTGTACAGTCACGGCTTCTTTTCCCACCTGCACGTAGAGGTAGCTGAAATCAGGTTTGCGTGAGCTTGATTTGGGGCCGTCCGTAGTTACAAAGGTCACCGGTGAAACCGGATTATCCGGCTTTTTGCGCACGACATTCTCCGCCAGCAGCTTGTCACTGTCTCTGTTTACACGCCAGTAGTAATGCGTATGCCCAGCCAGCCATAGATGTATCATGCCCTCCGGCGTTCTGTCCTCAAGCAGGGGTTTTACAAGTTTGGCAACATCCCTTGAAACCCCGTCCGTCGCCAGCATGGGTTCCGTATGGCAGAGAATAATGCGGAACCTGGCGTTTCTGTATTCAGGTGTATTTCTGAGAGCCATAAGCCATTTCTCCTGCCTGCGCATAAGCTCCTGCCTGAAGATAAGCGGACCGCTTTCACCGCAAACCGGATCATTGGGAAAATCACCGCAGTCCAGGACAATGAACATTGCGCCGCCTCTGGTAAAGGAATAATATCCATCCCCGCCTTCAGGCGCAAAATAGTCGAACCATTCCTCTGAACCCAGACCGTTTATTTCATGATTGCCGCGAACATAGACCCATGAACGGTCCGCGCCGCCCGGGGCCGGGGAAAAATCATCAAAAAACTCCGTGAACATGGACTGTTCAATGAAATGGCTGTAACTTGTCAGGTCGCCTATATGCACCAGAAAATCTGCCTTGCGGTAATGTTCAGTCGCCCTCATGGAATCAAGCAGTACTTTGCGCTGGGCAACAGTCTTGCACCCTTCTGAAAGGGAAAGCTGCGTATCCCCGAAAAGGAAAAAACTGAACTCATCGGCGGCGCCGCAATGAAGTCTGCCGGTCGGAAGAAGCACTTCACGATACTTGCGTTTTGACCAGAGAGAACGCTTGAAGCCATCCATTCCCCCGGGAGGCTCCAGCAGAACAAGCCTGTATTCATAGTCCCTGCCAGGGATAAGGTCCTCAAGCTGTATTCTGTGTATCCTTGAAGATTCACGCAGGACGATTCCGCCTTTCAAATCCCAGACCCGTTTCCAGCTGTCACTTCCAACCGGACGATAGTCCATGCCAGCCGGAATTGGAGTCTCCGTGATGAATGTGACCATTATACCACCTTTCTCCGGACGGGTGAAAACCGGTGGATGAGCCAGAGCAGCACGGGAGGGGGTATAGTCCTTTTTCTCACTGAAACACAATCTCCATGGCGCACGCTGCTTCACACCGTAGCAGAAATCAAGAAGCCAGTTGGTCCTGTAGGTCTGAATAACAATGCGGTTCTCGCCTTTTCTGACATTCACCTTGAACACATGATCGTCCGCAGTGACGGGGTCATAGTCATTGCCGAGCCCCTTTTGCAGGAAATTATAAACATTTTCCCCGTTGAATGTAACGGCAAAGACCTTGCATCCCATGCCAATCCATGCGGAACGGGCATTTTCCGATTTAAACACGCCTTCCAACACGGCTCTGTTTGTCCCTCCGGGCGCAAGAGCATCCAAATCCAATACACCGCCGTCAAACGCACAGGGGCCGCCTTTGACTTTTTCGCCTGAAGGCAAAGTTATTTCACCTTTGTCCGGCTGATATACGGCAAATGACCTGGTATTTGCCTCATTATAGAAATATGCCTTCCATGAAATATCCCCGCCGCAAAGCACAGCCGATACCATAAGCAGGCCCAACACCATAACACAAATTTTCTTTCCCATATTCATTTACATTGTCCCCAGATCGTTCTCACCAGAATTGGCTGAAAGCACCCATACAACTGCACCGGACACGGCCTTCACGCTGTCCGGAAACGCATTCGGTTCCATCGCTTCCACTCTGGCAAGCAGCATTTCATCCGCATCGCCGTTGAGCAGCCTTCTTTTTGCAAAATCCAGTGCATTGCTGAAATCCTGTTCGCCGTAAAACACCATGTGAGGTCCGGCAAGCCCATTCTCCATTGCAGCCAGACAGCTCGGAGTATTGCTGTAGGTATGGGGAAACAACAGCGGGCTGGCATGCTCGCCCTTTTCGGAGAACATCTTGTAAAACTGAAATGCAGAGGAGGGACAGCCGAACTCCGTGAAAAGGCAGAGTCCCCTGCGCACATCGGGTCCATCCGGAGATGATTCTCCCAATGCAAGTCTGCAGGCCGCAAGCAAATATGCCGACGCCGGATCAAGATATCCCTTGACGGATGAAAGATATTCTTTCGCACTGAAGCCGGCAAGCCCGGAGGCATCCGTGTTCTCCAGCCATTCCGGATGCTTCAAAAGACCGTCTCCGCTGCCCACATTGTCCGGCAGAACCCATCCCATGGAGCGTATATAAACCCGGCCGTTGCCCTGCTTGAGCACAGGAGTATTCCCGGATGGTTCGACTCCATAGACCGCGGCCGCATTGTTGCCGCCTATGCCTGCGGCATCGATCAATGCCGGTCCCCGGACAGCTCCGTCATTGCCAATACTGCAGAAGGGAGCACATTTTTCATCCGGCTGGAAATCCGGAACGTATGGAGACGCACAATTACCACGATACACTGCATCAACAGTAAAAAGCAGTTCCATAAGACCTGCTGCACCAAGTTTGTGGCCCAGGACACGCTTGTAAGCCGCAAGGGAAACCTCGCAAGAAGCCCCAAGCAGATTTCTCAGAGCCGCCGACTCGGTCGAATCATTGGCAACCGTCCCCGTTGCATGAGCTGTGACATGCCTGACTTCCCCCGGGGCAACTCCTCCGTTCTTCAATGCTGCCTCCATGACCAGGCGGGATCCTTCGCCCTCCTGGCGGGGTGCCGTCACATGGAACGCATTATTGTTGGTGGCCGTCCCCATGACAAATCCAAGTCCTTCACCGGGGGCATCATCCCCGGCAAGCAGCACGGCTGCGGCTCCGTCCCCGAATACCGTGCCATGACGGCGGACATCGAAAGGCAGCACCCTGCCTTCAGGAGAGATTGTGCGCAATATCTTCAGGCCGGTGGCTGCGTATCCTGCAAATTCATCATAGGCTACAACCAGAACGGAATCCGCCCTGCCTGCCTCCAGCATATCCTGGGCAACACGCAAAGCAGCCACTCCTGAGGCACAGGACATGGAGACCTGACAGACCGGACCGCTGCATCCCAGGACTTCCGCCATCTTACGAACATAGTTTTCTGCCGGTTCATAAGTCTCGCTGCTTATTCCGCCTGTATCGAGTCTTTCCTGCCAGCACCAGGACATGGTGGAGGAAGCACCAAAATTGGTGGCAAGCACAAATCCCCGTACTCCTGAAACAGGATTGCGCTGCGCCATGTCATCTCCGGCAAGATGCGCCAGTATAAGGGCCCCGTCCCCCTCGTCCATCCTGTCCCGCAATGCACCGCCGCAGACCGAAGTCCCGTGCTGAGCGAACAAATCTACTTTCTGCAGATCATCCGCACAAGGATGCAGCGGCCTTTCACTGTTTCCGAATACAAGACATCCGTCGATTATCTTCATATTTCCTACCTGTTTTTTTAATTACAGAGGTAATTTCAAAACTATCATCAAAATGTGTATCAACATGAACACATTGATATCAGCGACCCTTCTCACCGCACGGAAGTACGGCTTAGAGCTGTCTTTGCCACTGGATCCATCTCATTGCGCATTTCGCACTGTTTTAGAAATTACCTCTACACACAAACCTGATTATCAGAAAAAATAGTTTTCCGCCTGCCTATGTCAAGTCCTTGCAAAACAAAAAGACTGTTTTACATTATATGATATTTAAAAGAATTCATCATAATATATTTTATGAACTAAAAGGAGGCATTATGAAAAATCTTGCTGTAGGTTACTTTAACAATCAAAGCTTCAAAGAAGTCTGCTCTCCCTGGACAAGGCGCATAAAAGAAGTTTTTTTTGCCTGGCCGGGAATGCTCAGCTGCCGTCCTCCTCTAAATTTCAACGGCAGAAAGAGGGATTTGATGCTGGAAGAACTGCAATGGTGCAGGAGAAACAACATTGCCCTGGACACACTTTTCAACTGCAACTGCTACGGCGAAGAGGCTGTCGGAAAAAAAATGGCAGATTCCGTGAAAAAATCCCTTGACGAAATGTGCTCCGCAGGGCTTTTTCCGGATATTGCAACTACCACATCCCCTTTCATAGCAGAAACCATAAAACGCATTGCACCTGCCATTGAAGTACGAGCTTCCGTAAACATGCGCATTCATGGCACGATAGGATTTGAATACATATCCTCCACATTTGACTCCTTCTATGTCAGCCGGGAACATCAACGGGACCCTGAATACATGAAAACATGCGCTGCATGGGCAGAAAAAAACGGAAAAAAGCTGGGAATGCAGCTGAACAGCGGCTGTCTGCGGCAATGCCCCTACCAACAGTTCCATGACAATATGCACGGACACAACAGGGAATTGCAATCTGCGCGGGGCGCTGAACTTGGATTTGATGTTTTTCTATGCAGAAAACACTTTTCCACAGGGCATCACGAGGATTTCCTCCGGGGTACATGGATACGCCCGGAGGACACAGTTCATTACGAGCCCTTCGTCTCCGTTATGAAGATATCCACGCGAAAAGTGCCATGTCCACAAAAAATCGTGGACGCCTACGCCGGAAAATCATTTCGCGGAAATCTGGCGGAAATCATGGATCCGGATCATTCCGCAGTCATTTGCCTTGACAACGCAGCCTTTCCACATGGATGGAATGAGGGGCCAGTCGCCCAAAAATGCGCGGAAAACTGCGTTCACTGCGGAAAATGCACAGAATTGCTGCACAGCATTGCCGGCAGAACTGAATGAAAAAAGTAACCTTCTCAATTACGATAAACTGAAAGCCGTGGTAATTTTTTCTATAACAAAGATGATGCTTAAGCGCTTGTACGGGAAATGAACAACGAAACTCCGGGTGTAATGCCCGGAAACAAAGCTGTGGATTTATTGGCGGCAAATATCTGAACTTCCGCCCCGTAAAAAAGTCCGCCTTTCCCATTCATGGAAAAGCGGACTGAATGTTATTGAAACAGTGAATTACTCAGCGTATTTCCACTATTGCAAAACTGTGGAAATCCAGGTGCATTTTCAGAGTATTTCCATCAAATCCCAAAACTTTGCTACCGAAGTCTCCCAGTTCCAGTGGTGCTCTTGAAGGATGTATCCGCATTTTCTTTGACTGTTCAATGAGCCAGTCATATTCCGGATCAGGGGCTGTCATCATGTCAGTTGCCTTTGTCAGGGGCTTGCTTACTCCCAATCCCTTCCAGTTGAATGTAATGCTGAAATCCTGGTTTTTATGGGGTTTGCCCGCATGTCCTATTACGGCCAGCACCTTGTCGGGCAGCACAAAGCAGCTGACAAGGATGTCGTCTCCGCCCTTGACAGTTGTCATGTTTCTCCAGTAACCAGTGAACTTTGCCTTATCCACGCCGAAATTATCGTATATGCGCACCAGTTTGTCGAACAGTCCGTAGTGGTTTCTGAGCTGTGCCGGAATGGTGTTATGTGGCAGGGTCATGGCGAAAGCGGCCTTTCCCATGCGGAACTTGTAGGGTGCATAATCTTCATTGCCGCCGTACTGAGCTGCAAGTTTATCAAAGGGCAGGTACACGCTGTTGGTTATACCAAAAGGCATGGATGAAAGTTCCGTGGCAAACAATTCCAGCGGCATGGAATCTATGATGTCCTTGCGATTGTGAAGTATGGAGCTGGAGGCCTGCCTGATCTGCTCGCCATTGAGAAGATTTGTGACGAATGTGTAGCAGGGTACCATGACATAGTCCGTATTGTGAACCACAATGGCGGGTTTCTCTATGCCAAGTTCCACCTGTATAAGCGCAATCCTTCTGAAATATTCACGATAAGCAAGGATAGGAATGATATTGTTGCATCCATGCTCCTTGTTTGAACACTCATCCACGGTACCAAAGTCAAAATAAACGCCTTTCATTCCGGGATTGGCCTTAAGCATTTCTCTGGTCTTCCATACAAAGAAGTCATTTGCCATGGTGGTTGGACAGCATTCAAAGACGAAATGCCCGGTCCGCTCATAGTCCATTGCAACTTCCGGTTTCTTCACCCATTCGGGCAGATATGCCGCCACTTCCGGATATTTGACCGAAAGATAGCGTGCCGCCGTATATGCCATGGGGCGGATGTCCTTCTGATTTCTTATATGCTTGAGCATGGTCTCATGGCTTTTTCTGGTCTTATGTCCGGCTGGGCTATCCATGTCTCCAAAGAAACTTCCCAAGTCGCCGCCGGGAATGCTCTTTATGAAAACAATGCTGGTGACTGGCCTTTTGCCCTGGCGGTGCAGCTGAGTCGTATAGTCCCATCCGAAAATGTCAAAAGGCTGTTCATGTATCTTTTTCACGGGTGTTGCAAGAATGCCGAATTTTGCGGTCCCGGCAGTGATGTTTTTCCATACATGCACTGTAAGGGTAACTTTTCCGTCTTTCTTCTCCAATGTATATGTTCTGTTGCGAAGGCTGTTCCATGAATTGCGTTCTTCGGCGAAGAAGCAGAATCCCTTTTCCTCGTTTCCTATCCACACTATCGGCATCCATGACAGTTCCAGCTTGCCATCCGGTATGGCTCTTGTGATCTTGCTTCCCCATCCATGGCAATATGTGGCATGAAGATATTTCGCAATTGACGCAGGGAATGTGAACTGCAGATCCAGGGAACCTTTCTTTTCCCCTTCTGTGACTGTCAGTTCATTCCACTGGACACCGTCATATTCCAGCCAGGATGACATTGAAAACTGCCCGCCCTTTGCGCTGAAGTCAGCCCTGTGGGGTTTTGCAGTTGCCACGGTAAAGGCATCGGCGCCTGCCTCCTTGCCGTCTACAAGTATTTTAGCGGGTTCAGCAAAAAGATTTTCCTCCAGTGAAGTTATCTGCACCGGCAGGAATGACTTATTCCAGCTGTAGGTCCTGCATACGGGCTTTGCCTCCAGGGATGCATCACCCTGTTTGTATTCGATTTCCCTGAAAGGATATATGATCCTTTCGGGTGTGAAATTCTGCCTGGCCCAGTCACCTATGCCCGGATAGTTGAGCTTGATTGAAGAAAGTGTCTTGCCATCTGCGCTCCGCAGTTCAAGGGAATATTCTCCGGGGGCGTACTTGTCCTTGTCAAAAGGAACTAAAAAGTCTTCCTTATCAGTTGCAGAG
>JAZURH010000363.1:0-6357 GCA_045606125.1 Lentisphaeria bacterium
AAGGATTTTTCCGGAAAAGACACATAATATGCTCCCATAGCCTATCATGCCTTTTTATGAAATACCGGTGGGACAAAAAATGTCTTTTCATTTGGTGCAACAGACCGTTGGAATGAATTATATTTTATATGCAATCCAGAATTAAACTGTGCCTGTCAAAGCTGGACAAATACTTGCAGCTTCATTGGACTTGCAGATGCCCCATCGCCCCCCCCCCAAAAAAAAGCAAGCCCCCAAAAAATCGGGGCTTGCTTTCAATGTATTATACAAACAGAGGGGCAGTTTCAGAAACTGGTACCCACCCTGCCCAGGAACTTGCCTGTGCGGGTATCTACCTTTATGGTTTCGCCATTTTCCATATATTCGGGAACCTGAACGATAAATCCTGTTTCAGTTGTAGCGGACTTTCCACGGTTGGTGGCGCTCTGTCCCTTTATTGCGGGATCGCACTCCACCAGTTTCTGCTCCACTACATCGGGAAGCTCAACTCCCACGACTCTATCCTCCAGCACCAGAGCGGTTATTCCCTCCATATCCTCCACCAGGAAGAATCTGTTTTCACCGATCAGAGCCTCATCCAGATTAAACTGATCATAGCTTTCCAGATCCATGAACACATAGTCACTTCCCTGCTTATAGAGGAACTGCACCTCTGCCTTGCGGAAATCCGGCTCGGGGTAGTTTTCTTCACCCTTGCAGCTCAAGTCTATCTTATTCTGATCGATCAGGTTGCGGCAGCGGATCTTGTATATGGTTGCTGCGCCTCTGGCTGAAGGCGTGTGCTTTTCCACATTTTCCACGATGCAGGGCGCATCGCCCACTGTAATTATGCTTCCTGTAGCAAACTGTTTTACCAGCATGATTATATCCTCCGGGGAAAATCCTTTTTTTATCAGCGCAGTTCCACGCCGGGTATGGCAGCCAGTGCGGCGCGTATCTTATCCTGAAGCGCATTGGCCTCGTCATCAGTCATTGTGCGTTCAGGATTGCGGAATGTGATATTGTAGGCAAGACTGCGCCGCCCTGCCCCAAGTATTTTCTCATCCTCGAAGATATCAAAAATCTGCACCTTCTCAAAATATTTCAGCTTAAGCCCCTCAATAACAGAGACAATCTTCCCGTGGGTAAGATCGCTTGGAGCCACAAAGGACACATCCCTGGATGTTCCCGGGAACTGGGGTATGGGTGTATACTTCAAGGTGGATTTGCTCATGGCCATAAGGCGCGCCACTTCGAACTGGGCGATGAAAAGCGGATTGCGCATGCGGAATCCCTTGACAAGCTCAGGAGCGGCCTCGCCGAAGGAAACCACTGGTTCGCCTTTTATAATCCAGGCGGCAGCCGCACCCTTTTTGTAAGCAGGAGACTCAAAGGGAGTCCAGGGCACATTGTTCATGCCCCGCCTTTCAAGCCAGTCCTCCACCACGCCCTTCATATCATAGAAGTCCCTGCACCTTGCCAGATCTGCACCGAAACGTTCGGGATATGGGCGCCCGGTAATTGCAACGGCGGCCTGCAGGCGCTCTGAACGTCCGTCCTTTCCATTGAGGAACACACGACCAATTTCAAAGATGCCCAGGTCATGCTGGTTATGTGCCACATTGTGGTTCACAACGGCAAGAAGTCCGGGCAGAAGTGTGGGACGCAGGTAGGCAGTGTCCAGGCTGATGGGGTTCGACACACGGAGAATCTCCTCTTCGCTGTAACTTGTTCCCGCCATACACTGCTTAAGGGACCACATGCTGTAATTGTATATTTCATCCAATCCGGCTGCCTGGAAATCAAATCTTGCCATTTCCTGGGGAAGATATGCGTCATCCTTCAGAGGGCCGCCAACCTTGGCGCAGACGGGAGTCTCGGGGATGCTGTCCAAACCGCACATCTGGGCCACTTCCTCATACAGATCATGTTCCGCCAGCAGGTCAAAGCGCCATGCGGGAGTACGCACGACTATTGCCTCCTCATCACGGGAAACGATCTCAAGTCCACGCCTGGTAAGGCAATTTGCGATTTCATCGGGGGTGAGCTGGAGGCCAAGGCGGGACACGCATCTGGCGTAAGTCATGCGTATGTCGTGGGTCTGCCATTTTTTGCCGTAACTGTCAATGATACCCTCCACCTGTTTTGCGCCGCAGAGCTGGCAGAGCAGACTTGCAGCACGCCTGCTGGCAAGTTCAGTCACATAAGGGCTCACGCCTCTTTCAAAACGATATGATGAATCCGTGGCCTTGCCCAATGTGCGGGAGCTTATGCGTATATTGGAGCGGTCAAAAGTGGCAGCCTCCAGCAGAACAGTTGTGGTATCATCAGTGATCATGCTGTTCTCGCCGCCCATTATTCCAGCAAGGGCCACGCCCTTGTTCTTATCGGCGATAAGCAGATTGCTGCTTGTAAGCTCAAGTTCGGTTTCATCAAGCGTGGTTATCTTCTCTCCATTCTCGGCCCGGCGCACGATTATCTTTCCATCCGCCAGGGTCCGAAGATCAAAGGCATGCAGGGGATTGCCGAACTCCAGCATGACATAGTTTGTGATGTCGACCACATTGTTTATGGAGCGAAGCCCCACAGCCTCAAGGCGCTTCACCATCCAGTCGGGGGATGGTCCTATCTTAACGCCAGTAAACACTCTGGCAATGTACCTGGGGCAGAGTTCAGCGTCCCTGACTTCAACTGAGGCAAACTCCTCTATCTTTTTTGAGGAATCAACATCGATTGGCATTTCCGGAGTCTTCAGTTCCCCGCATGAAACAGCTGCAATCTCCCTGGCTATGCCGTAGTGAGAAAGCCAGTCAGGCCTGTTGGGAGTAACTTCCCAGTCGATCACGCAGTCAGTCTTCACAAAATCTGTCAGGGGCTTGTTGAGAGGAGTGTCCCCGGGAAGGATCATAAGACCACTGTGGTCCTGACTGAGACCCAGTTCCCTGGCGGAGCACATCATTCCATAGGATTCAACGCCCCGCAGCTTTGATTTCTTTATTTTGAAATCGCCGAAATTGGTGCCGATTGTGGCAAGTGGGACTATGTTTCCAGCATCACAGTTAGGTGCACCGCAGACCACCTGGACGGGTTCGCCTTCGCCGGTTGTCACCTGGCATACGCTCATGTGGTCTGAATCCGGATGAGGCTCACGGCTGAGGATCTTCGCCGTAACAACTCCGTCGGGTATGTTCCCGGTAGTCTCTATGCCTTCCACCTCAAGTCCTGCCGCAGTAAGGCGGGATGCCAGCTCACGGGGTTCCCATGGAATATCGATGTAGTCACTCAGCCAATCAATGGATGTCTTCATTTTTCCTTCCTGAAATATACTAATGCAAAAAAATCAAAAACTAAAAGGGGAAATATAAGGTCACGCGGACATTTTTCAACCTTGCGCGGCTTCCTTTGCCCGCCGCACTTTCAGCCAAGAGCAGCTGCAATGTGCTCCAGTATTTCCTCCACAGTGCACAATCTTCCCGGGCCGTCCTCGCCGCATGCCACTCTGCCGCTGTCCGGTCCTGCAAAAACCACGCCCCGTTCTTTGAGCAGCGCAACATTCGCACGGGTAGCGGGATGGCCCCACATGCGGGGGTTCATAGCAGGAGCAACTATCACCGGTCCCGTGTGGGATAGATGATATGTGCTCAGCGCATCATCCGCAATGCCATGGGCCATTTTGGCAATAATATTTGCTGTTGCGGGAGCCACCACAAGCAGATCCGCCCTGATTGCAAGTTCAATATGACCGGGACGCCAGTCGTTATGCTCCCACAAATCAGTGGTAACAGGATTTCTGGACAATGTCATAAAGCTCTGAGGGCATACGAGTCTGCATGCAGAAGCAGTCATGATGACATTCACATCATGTCCCGCCTTCACCAGCGCACCTGTAAGTTCACATGCCTTGTATGCTGCGATGGAGCCTGTGACACCCAGAACTATGGTCTTCTTATTTGTCATCCTTCCAGCTCTCCCTTTCAAGAACACTGCTTCGCAGATGTGAGGAGCGGATTATTGCAGCCAGTTCCTCTGCAGCAGTGGCGGCTTCATAATTCACGACCACGTAGTCGTATTCACGCCATTTCTCCATTTCACCGGCAGCGTTGCGGAGTCTTCTTGCCAATGCCTCCGCAGTTTCTGTTCCCCTGCCCCGAAGACGCATTTCCAAAACACTCATATTCGGGGGCATAATGAACACGGTCACCATCCTGCGGCCAAAGAAATCATCATTGCGGAGCCTTTCACGCACCTGTCTTACACCTTGCACATCAATGTCAAGAAGTACATCCTTGCCTTCGTGCATGCAGTCCAGCTCGCTTTTCAGAGTTCCATACAGGAAGGCATGAACTTCAGCGTGCTCAAGGAAATCCCCCCTGTCAAGGTAGGCTTTGTATTCCTGCTCCGTTATGAAATGATAGTCCTTTCCGTCGATCTCAGTAGGACGGCGTGCCCTTGTTGTGCATGAAACAGAAAATCTCAATTCAGGCATAAGCCTGTGAAGTTCCCTGCATATAGTTGATTTTCCAACGCCGCTCGGTCCTGAAATAAGCACTGCCGTGCCGTATGCCTGTTCCGCATTCATAGCCAGTTTTCCCCAGAATCATTCAGTTTTATGCATTTCGGCAAGGCGTTTTTCCAGTTCCACAGAAAACTCCTTTGCCTTGTCACGTATTCTTGCCGCATTTTCAACTCCCATGCGCAGGCACATTTTGCGTACGGGAGAAAGTCTCTCCAATTTTTCATCCTTCCAGGAATAATGGGTGTCATCTATCCTGTCCAGTTCAGGTTCCTCCACCGGCACCGGCATTCCTGCCAGCACTTCAAGGGCCTGACGGGAGATGCCATCGCAGTCTACACCGCCATACCCCAGGGCTGCAAGCATTTTATCCAGCACTCCCCTTGATGCCATATAGTAATCCACCGCCCCCTTTACATCGACGGCGCATAAAATATCAACATATTTTCTATATCTTCCGGCGCATTGCCCGGATACTTTCCACGCCCCGCCAACACGCTCCGCGGAAAACGGCACTTCAGAACGGAGATGAGCACAGGATCTCAAAGGAATAAAACCATTGCCTATTTCATCGGCAAAAACAATAAACCTTCTCATCCATTCCTCAGGAGCTGCCTGACTCCATATTTCTCCCTTAAAGACCTGCTCGAATGTCACTGCCTGCGTTTCAGTCTCCGGACCGGGTTCCTGCGGCACAGAAACAGCAGGAGCATCTTCCTTTTTTTCAGCAGGCAGCAGAATATTCGATGAAATATCTTCAGTCGGAGTAAATGACTCCTCAACTTCTTCAACCTGTTGAAGCCTTTCCTTCTCCTTACGCAATTTATCTGCGTTGGAGCCTACAAAATAAGTATAGTACAGAGTTATTCCAATCACAGCCAGCGGCGGAACTCCTCTGAAAATCAATTTTTTGACCAATTGCCTGTCCATGATCCCCACTCTTCCGTTCAAGCCCCGCCCTTTTCATGAACTTCAGGAAGCGCTGGCTTCACCCGCAAAGTTCGCTCATGGCTTATGCACACCAACCCGGCCTTGGCCCCGCGGGGCTTGGAAACATTCCTGGCCAGGGTCATGTCCACAGTGCATTTTCCCCCGCCCCTTGCTTTGCTGTGCCAGGCGGCGACGGCTGCTGCCTTTTCAATAAGTTCCGCATTTGGTCCCTCATCCTCAGGACCGCGGAGTATAACATGGCTGCCAGGCATACCGTGAACATGAAACCAACATTCGTTCTGACGGGCGAAATGCATGGAAAGCAGGTCATTGTCCTCATCGGTCTTACCTGCATAGACACTCCATCCGCCTCCAAGTTCATAAACCCAGCAACGGGGCTGCGGCGGCATATAATCTCTGTTTTTCATATTCTGCTGCAACTCCTGCCTGTTTTAACAAAACTCTTTTTTCCAGCACGCGCAGACTCTGCCCTCGCCTTCCAGAGGCGGGATCTCGCTGCGGCACCTGTCCACTGCGTAAGGGCAGCGGGTATGGAAAGGACATCCGCCGGGAGGATTCAGCGGCGACGGCTGCTCTCCACGAAGAACTACGCGTCCGGAAAGAGACGCACCAGGTTCAGGCACAGCGCTCAACAGCGCCTGTGTATAGGGATGGGCTGGCCTGCCAAGCACGTCTTCAGTTGGACCCATTTCAACTATGCGCCCCAGATACATGACAGCGACACGCTGGGACACCAGACGCACCACGCTAAGATCATGAGATATGAAAAGATAGGACAGTCCACGGGATTCCCGCAAGTCCATAAGCAAATTCAACACCTGGGCCTGGACGGATACATCAAGCGCGCTTACCGGCTCGTCGCAGATTATGAACTCTGGTTCCAGAGACAAGGCCCGGGCTATGCTTATGCGCTG
>JAZURH010000364.1:0-2139 GCA_045606125.1 Lentisphaeria bacterium
TAGAGCTTGGCGGCGAAAACGATGTGCTCCATGACGCAGAGGAACTGAGAGACAGGCTGCTGGCAATCGTATTCGGCGTATGGGACCATATTAAGAATCACGGCGATCACGGCGCGGACAACTGGAGCCTGGACTGGGTTGGATTTCTGCCCGGAAAAAGGGAGAGCCGCAGATATGTGGGAGATCATGTCCTGACACAGAACGATGTGCGTTCTGAAGGGCGTTTCGACGATATAGTCGCATACGGCGGATGGACCATGGATGACCATAATCCGGGCGGCTTCGATTATCCCGGCGCTCCGAATATATTTCATCCGGCGCCGTCTCCGTTCGGCATACCGTACAGGTGCATATATTCCAAAAATATAGAAAACCTGATGTTTGCCGGACGCAACATAAGTGTAACCCATGCCGCCATGAGCGCCACAAGAGTCATGGCCACCTGTGCCCTGCTCGGGCAGGCTGCCGGAACTGCTGCGGCCATTGCTGTCAGGGAAGATATTTTACCCCGCGGCGTCTGTGATGGCTTTATTGATGAACTTAAGCAGACATTGATGGATGACGATGCATGGCTGCCTTTCAACAGGCGTAATGTTCCTGAATTGACCATGTCGGCTTCCCTGATTGTTTCAGAAGGTGAAGGTGAAATGCTCCGCAATGGTCATGACAGGCCCGTTGACGGATGCTGCAACTCATGGAGCTGCGCAAAGGGCGGATATGTGCAATATGAGTTTGGCAGTGAAAAAACGCTTTCGCTGGCAAGAATCGTGTTTGACAGCGACCTGAACAGGCAGGGAGTGACCGCAAAGTACAATATTGTGTCAAATTATCCCCTGGATCTGCCTGAAAGAAAGACTCCGGAAACTCTTGTCAGGGCTTTCCGTCTGGAGATACTCAGCGCTGACGGAAACTGGAAAAATGTATTCAGCTCAGCGGATAATCATCAGCGGCTTGTGCGTATCCCTCTTGATACGCGGGCATGCGGTGTGAGATTGGTGCTTGAGGATACATGGGGTGCGGACATGTGCCGCGTGTTCTCCTTTGATGTAAGGTAGAGTCCTTTTCAGTATGAGTGAACAGCTCTTCATAATCGATACCAACGTCCTTTTGTTTGATTCACGGGCGTTGTGGAACTTTCCGGGAACTGAACTTCTGATACCAATTGAAGTGATAAGCGATCTGGATAATTTCAAGCACGGCACCGATGAAACGGCACGCAACGCCAGAGCGGCGGCTCTGGCCTTCGATGAACTCAGGGCAAAGGGAAGCCTTAGGCAGGGAGTGAAGCTTGACAACGGCGCTGTTGTCAGGGTGGAAGGAGGACTTTCAGCAAAAGGACGCTCGGATACCGCAGTCCTTTCTCTTGCTGAAAAGATCCGTTCTGACGGGGCTTCCCCTGTCATCATAACAAAAAGCGTTAATCTTCGGGTAAAGGCAGATGCCCTTGGCATTGAGGCAAGGGACTACGGTCAGGATACTCCCTTTGATACGGAAGCTGTCCGGGGATGGGTGCGTATTGCAGCGCAGTCGAAAACTGTGGCAGCTCTTCTTGACGGAGAGGCTGTCCCCGCCGTACGATTCAATCTGCATCCCAACCAGTATGCGTTCATACACGAAAAGGAAAATACCGGAAGAGGGGTATGCGCCAGATATGATGGTGACAGCAGGACACTGCGCAAGCTGTCCGAGGCAAATCGTCTGGCCTGCGGCATAAGGAGTCTTAACATCGAGCAGACTTTTTGCATGGATGCACTTATGGATCCAGAAATCCCGCTGGTGACCTTGGCCGGCAGGGCTGGAACAGGCAAGACACTTCTTGCCATTGCAGCAGCGCTGCATCAGATATTTTCATTCAAACGCTATGAAAAACTGCTTGTTTTCAGGCCGACTATGCCTGTCAGCCGCGATCTTGGCTATCTGCCGGGAGACATAAATGACAAGATGAGGCCGTGGATGCAGCCTGTCTATGATGCGCTGGAACTTATACGCTCTACGGACAGGCGCGGGACCAGGGTTCTGCCTAACGATGTGCTCAACTGCCCTGAAATAAGCGTGGAACCTCTTACATACATACGGGGAAGAAGCATACCTAACCAGTTTATAATAATAGACGAGGAAGTCGGAGGCCAAGCGGTCTTA
>JAZURH010000365.1:0-5343 GCA_045606125.1 Lentisphaeria bacterium
TTCAACAAGTTCTTCTATCCTGGACGCAACAGCAAGCTGAAGAATATCCTTGTCAACTGCGGACCGAATTCATTTGGCGATCATACACTGGAAAATGCGGCATACGAGTTCAAGACTCCCAATGGCCAGAAGCTGCTTGTAGTCTCTTTGGGCTTTTCCCCTACGGATGCACAGTTGAAATGGGCCGGGGACATATTCGGAAGGCCAGCATATAAGAATCATTTCGGTGTCCTTCTTACCCATGCCTATCTTGATATCAACGGCCGTTTGAGAGGAAAAGCATACGCAATTGACAAATTGGACGGAAATGTCGGCGAGGATATTTTCCAGAAACTGGTGCGGGTATCACCGAACATTCGCCTTGTTCTCTGCGGGCATATAAGCGGCAGCAATAATTGGAAACACTGTGTCAATTTCCAGTCCAGTAAAAACGATGCGGGGAAAACAGTGTACGAAATGCTATTTGATCCCCAGGCTCTGGGAGGAGGATGGAGCGGAAATGGTGGAGACGGATGGATACGCCTTCTTGAATTCTCCAAAGATATGAAGACTGTAAAAGTAAGGACATTTTCTCCGCTGTTTGCCGCTTCGCCATCCACAAGGCATCTTGCCTGGCATACGGAACCTTTCAACGAGTTTGTGTTCAAGTATGAGGACTGAGAACGCAAAAGGCTGTCGCCTGCAGAGGCATAAGCTGTATTACGGAAATTTCATGCCCGTGTGAGGTGTGGGCGGATATTTGCGGTAATTGTAAAAAGTAGCCGCTTTCTTGTTTGCAATTATGAATATTTCATTAAATTGACCTGATACGGGATAATGCTTTCCGGCAGGGAAGTTTTTGAATATGGAAGCCAGCAGGAGGAATAAATGCGCAGATACGCTATGTCAGTTGGAGCCGATTTACTTTTGAAGGAGAATTGGCGCAGGGCATTGAAAGATATTGACAGTGTTGAGATCGTATGCAATCCGAAACATGACTGGGCAGCACTTGCAGAACTGCAGGCGTCGGGGCAGGTCAGTATAGGAAGCATCCATGCTCCATGCTGGACTTATTTTTCTGGCGATGAGGGTATACGCCGCAGAGAATGTGATGCACTTGTAAAGTTCCTTAAAGACATAGCGCCGTTGAAATCCCCGAATTGCACTTTGCATGGAAGCTACGGCCTTGGCGAAGGCGATGACAGGAACAGGTGTCTGGCCGCATTGAGGCATTCTCTGGAGGAAATACTGCCTCTGGCCGGGGAAAACAATATGTCTGTAAATGTTGAACTTCTGCCAAGAGACTGTCTGGGAAATACGGTGGAAGAACTGCTGGAAATAATACATGGACTTCCTGTAAAGAATATTGGTATATGCATGGATGTGAATCATTTTACCGGACATCCGGAGATGGTGGCTCCCGGAATACGGGCACTTGCTCCATATATAAAGACTTTCCATATAAGCGATTATGACGGTGTGGATGAATGTCATTGGATGCCCGGTATGGGGGTGATAGACTGGAATGCGGTGATTGAAGCTGTCTCCTGCATAGAGCATGATGTTCTTCTTATATACGAATTAAGCAATATGTGGGACAAAGTGCTGGAAGTCCCGAGGAATGTTGCTCCTGAAGTCAGGATAGGGGCATTACTCAGAAATATAAGACTGCTGGAAGCCGGCAGGCTGAATGATTGAATGATTTAAGGGACGGCAAGCAATATGGCATATTTTATTCCGACAGCATGGAATTACTCGGATAAACCGATTTCCGAGCAGATGGTTCTTGATTTCCTTGAAAAAAAATTACCTGATGACTGGGTGGTCTTCCATTCATTCAAGTATGTGGGGCATGACAATTTAAATCACAAATGGGATGGAGAGGTGGATTTTCTTCTGTTCCATGAGGGCATGGGATTTCTTGTGCTTGAAGTCAAAGGCGGCATAATTTCATACACGGATGGGCAATGGCGGCAGAACGGAAGACTGATCTATCCTATAGATCAGGCAAGAAAAAATAAATATGCGATAATGAATATTCTGCAGGAAAAATGGGCGAGGCCGGTTCCTCTGCGCTACGCCCATGCCGTTTGTTTTCCGGATTGCACTCCTGAGAATAAGGAATGGCCTCCTGAAGCCGATGGGATTGTAATCACCGGGGATGATCTGCACAATATTGAGGACATTGCAGTCAGATTGATAGAGGGGGCAGCGCTTCCGTCCGGAATATGCGGCAAGATTACAGTTCAGGAAGTGATAGATATTCTTTCTCCTGAATTTGAATATGTGCCGAAGCTCAAAAAGCTTTTCTACCGTGAAAAAAATCAGTTTTCTATTCTTACTCAGCAGCAGAGCATGATGCTGCATACTTTGAAACCGTTGAAAAAAGTTGTTTTTGAGGGATGTGCCGGTACAGGAAAGACCAGTCTTGCAATAAGAAAGGCGCTTGACGAGGCTGCCTTCGGCGGAAAAGTATTGCTTCTGTGTTTTAATGAACTTCTGGCAAAGAAAATAAAAGGTGTATGCAACGCCGGCTTCGGAAGAATAACAGTCGGTGCTTTTTTTGATTTTTGCGTGGAACTCATGAAGATACCGCGGGAGGAATATGACAGATACAGAAGCAATCCGAAATTGTATTCTACTGTTCTGCCTGATCTGATGGACAGGTATCTGGAGCAATGTGAAGTCATTTATGATGCGATCATAGTTGATGAAGGACAGGATTTCAATGGCAGAATGTGGCAGATTCTGGAAAAGATGCTTGTTCCCGGAGGTGTCTTCTACATTTTTCATGATCCTGATCAGAATATTTTCAGAGAGGCCCTGGATATCCCGGTTTTTGATATCCCCCCCTTGCCGCTGCTGTTCAACTGCCGCAATACCAGAAGGATATTTGATGCTCTTGAACCATATCGTACCCTGAATGCCATGATGCCTGACTCTTCGCCTCTCGGCAGCAATGTGGTGGAACGCCGCGGTAATTGCAGGCAGCTGCTTGCTGAAGAACTGCACCGGATCTTTGTTGAGGAGAAGGTCATGCAGTCCGATGTGGTCGTCCTTGGAGCACATTCGCTTCACAATACCTGTCTTGGCGACGATCCTGTTGTCGGTGAATACAGGCTTGTTGAGCAGCCGTCTAATTGGAAGTCAAAGGATGTGGCATATTATACTTATATGAAGTTCAAGGGATGCGAGTCCAATGTCGTGATAGTTTTTGATGTTGATGAAAATGATTCCAGGTGGAATGACCGGGGACTTTATACCGCAATGAGCCGTGCCGTGAGTCACCTTGTGGTGATCAGGCGCGGGGATGTTGAGTAATATTTCAGCAGGAGGAAAAACATGGAAGATAGCAGAGTTGCCGTTATCGGAATAATCGTGGAAGACAGGGACGCCGTCGGTCCATTGAACGATATACTGCATTCATTCGGTGATTACATAATAGGCCGCATGGGGCTGCCATATTCAAAGCGCGGCATTTCTGTGATAAGTGTTGCTCTGGATGCGCCTACGGAAGTTATAAACTCCCTTACTGGCAAGATCGGAATGCTGAAGGGTGTCACAGCAAAGTCACTTATGGCAAAGATGAATGATAAATGAACAAATAGCGGAACAGGTGAAAATATGAAAACAACAGCAAAGGAAAAAAAACGTCTGCTGGATTTTCTTGACAATTCTCCCACAGCGTATAACGCCGCTGCGCATATAGAGTCTGAATTGGAAAAAGCCGGTTTTTCAAGACTGTCTGAAAATGGACGCTGGAAAGTTCAGCCGGGTGGCAAATACTATGTCTCAAGAAATCATTCCAGCGTAATTTCATTCATAATGCCGCATATTCCGGACCGGAATATGCCTGCAAGAATACTTGTTTCACATCTTGACAGCCCGGCACTTCGCCTGAAGCTGCGCGGTTATAAAAGGACCTGCGGCGTTAATGTGGTTCCTGTTGAAATGTACGGGGGCGCAATATCTTCCACTTGGCTTGACAGACCGCTTGGGATCGCCGGTCTGCTTGTGAACAGTGGAGACGATTTGGGAGTTTCCGTATTTGACAGGAAGAATGCCGCAGTCATCCCAAATCTGGCAGTGCATCATCTTTCTTCTGATTCGAAAAACGGGATTTCTTACAATACTCAGACACAGCTTGGAGCCTGCATAGGAGTTGATGGAACTGAGGAAATAGACAAGGCGCTTGGAATATCACCGGATGCCATTGAGGATTCTGAACTTAATTTGTATGACTGTACTCCGGCAAGTCTTCTGGGGACGGACGGTAAATTACTGAGTGCCCCCAGACTTGACAATATGCTTGCCGCCTTTACATCTCTTGAAGCGATGATGTCCATGGACGCAAGGGAAAAGGGACTTGCATTGTCTTTCTTCGCCGATAATGAGGAAATCGGAAGCAAGACCAGGCAGGGAGCGGATTCTGATTTTCTTCTCAGTGTATTGACACGCATTGTTTTCTCCCTCGGCGGGGATGAGGAGGATGTTCGCGTAATGCTTGCCGGTTCCTATCTTGTATCAAATGATGCAGCGCATGCTCTGCATCCCGGTTATGCCGAATGCTATGAAAGGGATTATGCCCCGCAGCTGGGCGGCGGTGTTGTCATAAAGAAGAATGTCAATCACCGTTACATTTCAAACGGAGGTGACAATGCCATTTTCAGGCGATTATGCCGCCGGTGCGGTATTCCCTGTCAGGTGTTTACAAACCGGGCTGATCGTCCCTGCGGCAGCACGGTCGGTTCCATGCTGTCCACCAGGCTTGGTGTCCGTGGCGTAGATATAGGCATTGCCATGTTTGCAATGCACAGTATCCGCGAAACGGCAGCAGTGGATGATGTATTTGCATGCAGGGAAGCCTCAAAGGTATTCCTTTCCGATCCTGAAGATATACCGTTTTTATAAGGAGAAATGAAATGAGGACATTTACAGAAAAGGAACTTTTCCCTGAAGAAAGACTGAAGGCCAAGCAGGAGTTCTATGATACATACGAGCCTAATTTCAGGCTTTTCCAGATGCGTGAGATCGATTCTGAAGGTCCAATAAAGAATTTGTTCTATGGTGATTCCATAACAGCTGCGTTTCCATTGCAGAACTTCTTTCCGAATCATTCTATATTGAATAAGAGCATTCCCGGGGACAATGTCTGGGGAATGTATATGCGGCTTGAAGAGGATCTGTTCAGATATAAGCCGGAAAGAGTGTTTCTTATGGGTGGAATAAACGGCATAGGCGAGGATGAAGAGCTGATCGTGCAGGCTTTCCAGTTTTTGTGCAGAAAAATCAAGGACAGCGGAGCAAGCGTAGTGCTCTGTTCAATGACACCGCTCAGGGAAGGCGACAAGTGGGAGCGCTTCC
>JAZURH010000366.1:0-7687 GCA_045606125.1 Lentisphaeria bacterium
GCGGACTTTGTGCTGATCTCCATTCTCCCGGGCACTTTCACAGAAATGCGTTCCGACGTGCATGCCCCGGAAAAATACGGCATCTGGCAGACCGTCGGCGACACCGCCGGTCCCGGCGGCGTGCTGCGGGCTGATGATGCACTATAACGGCCTTATATCCTTCGGGGCCCTTTTTGTCAATGCGGTACTGGGACCGCTGGCGTTGCTGCTTGTAGCGTCGGCGGGTCCCGGGATCTTTCTTTCATTTGCAGGAGGGTGGTGCGCTGAATTGATTGCAAATATCCAGAAATATGCCCTTCACGCATTGATTCTGCTGTCTGAGGCAGGGGCTTCAGGAAATTTCCCTTGCAGTGGTATGGCCGTGTCTTCCGGAATATGCGTATTTTACTATTGCATGCTGGCGCTGTTCATGTCCGGCATTCGTCCGGTCTGCATTCGATTCTGCGCTTTTGCCGCCATGGTCGCCATGATACTTTATTTTCCTTTCAGAGGTCAGGAAGGCGCATTTGTGGTATGGTGTGCCAGTGAGAAAGGGGGCGCCTCCTGCATTGCGTATTCGGATGGTCCCCACCGTGCCCGCATATTAAGACCGGGGGCAGGAGATGCGGCGGCGAAGGTGCTGAGGGAACTGAGACAGAGAGGTCGTGGCGATTTCATAGACATCATGGTGACCGGGACTTCCGATCTGCCGGGAGCCCGTGTGTTCATCCGGCGATCCCGGGCTGCAGGAATGGATTGCGGCAGGCTGGCAATGACTGGAAAAAGAACGGCACGGACTGAAGAACTGCTTGAATATGCGGCATACAACGGATGGAATATTCATTACTCTGCGCCTGAAGTCCCGGTCCGGATAGATGATATTTCACCCGGCTGCAGACTGGTGGAGTTCAATGGGCGCACCGCTGTACTGGAAAACTGTCTCCGCCCCGGATGTAATTTCATGTTTTAACTTGCAAAGGTGTGGAATACTGCTACAATAATGAAGCTTTGCTTGATTAGTCATGGAAATGTTATTTCCTGTATCTGAAAATTTAAAAATGGAGCTTTAAAATGAAGTATGCAATCAACACCAATTTTCTCAGGGACAAATACAACCCGGAAGAAATAGTCCAGCAGGCGGTCCTGGCGGAAGTTCAGGGACTTGAATGGGGTCTGAACAAGGTGGAAAATGCCGCTGCGGACGCAAAGCAGGCCAAGATGCTTGCCGAAGATGCAGGACTTGAGGTGTTTGGTTTTATAAATGGCGGCAAGCTCTGGCACAAGGATGACATGCTTCGCTGGTCCGAGGCAGTTGCCTCTGCCGGCGCCAAGTCCCTCCGTGTGTCCCATCCCTGGTTCGGCTGGAACTATGAAGAGACTGTTCATCAGCCGGAAAGCTTCCCCAGCCTCATGGGACGCGCTCTGGATGGACTTGCCAATCTGCAGGAAATGGGAAAACAGTTCGGTCTCCGGTATGTTCTTGAAACACACGGCGGAAGCTGCTTTGCCTCTCCAATGACTGTTCTGGCGCTGCGCCAGTTCTCGCCTGAATACTGCGGTTTCATTTATGACGTGACCAATTCCTTCATGGAAGGATTCATCCGCCCCCGCGGTGCAGTTGAAATGATGGGCCCCTACATGGCCTATGTCCATGTGAAGAACAGAATGCCTGTTGAAATCACCCAGGAGAATGGTAAGACCGGTATCAACTGGGAGCGCAGGCCTCTCAACAAGGGTGCCATTGACTGGGAAGAAGTCATGTTCGCGCTGAAGCTGGTGGGTTATGACGGGTGGATGAGCTTCGAAGAGCCCTACACGAGCACAGAGACCTTTGCCGCTGAAATACGGGAAGGCGTGGCACACCTGAAGGAATGCTATGAAAAGGCGCCTTCAACCATCCAGGAGCCTTTCACCCATTTCAACGACTGACGGACTGGACATGGAAAGATATGTGTCACTTTGCGCCGTATTGGCACTGGCTCTGGCATGCACAGCGTGCACTATATTGCTCAGGCGCAAGAGCACCTGCAAGGGAGTTCCGCTGCGGGTGCTGCTTCTGGACAGGAATGCCTACAATCTCAGGCGCAAGCTGCCCGGACCTATGCCGGAGGTGAAGTACATCACAATTCACAATACGGCAAACAGGGTATCGGCACAGGAGGAGCGGGATTATCTCAACAGAAGAAGGGATAATGTTTCCGTCTCCTTCCATTATGCCGTGGATGAAAAGGAGATAGTCCAGATTATTTCGGACAGCGAGCACGCCTGGCATGCTGGCGACGGAGATGGAGACGGGAATAAAAAGTCCATTTCCATAGAGATATGCCGCAGTCTGTGTCGTGATTCCGAGGACTGGATGTATAGGAAATCCGAGGAGAATGCGGTGCGTCTTGCCGCCTGTCTTCTGGAAAGGCACGGCCTTGGCGTGTCTGATTTGCGCATGCACAAGGACTGGTCCGGCAAGAATTGTCCCCACCGCATATTGGAGGAGAACCGCTGGGAGGAGTTCAAGTCCCGCGTGGAGAAGGTTTTGAAAGAATGAAAGTATTTTGCTTTTGAGTCATACTTATGGAAATATCCCACTACAAGGTAAATGAGGATGGCAGCTGGAGCTGCTATGCTTCCAGAAACCGTTATAACAGAGTTCTTTATGGGGGCCATTCTCATGATGATTCGCCCCGACGCTTTTTTACTTTTGCCGGTGACGCTCCGATTTTCATGGGTGCGTTGAGCGACTACAAGATAAACAACTGGTGCTACCAGGCTAAGTGCGGCGTTCTTCAGAGCGGTCTTGCTCTGACTCCCGGCGTGAAATTCGGTGGACAGTATTCCCGGTGGTTCCATAATTCCAGGGATATTGTGACCACTTGGAATCATGGTCATTTTGACTATGAATTGACCCAGATAGGAAATTACCTGCCTGAATGCAAGGTAAATATTCAGGTGTTTCCGCTGCAGGAGCATGACGGATACTGTGTCAGCTACGATATAATTGCGGACAGCCAGATCATTTTCTGCGCCGTTATAAGCGGTATGACAGATTTCATAGGGCGTTTCGATAATCCTGAATCAGCTGTCAGAGACCTTTCCGCCGCCGACTGCGTTGATTGCCGCGCCGAAATCACAGACGGAATTGGCAGCCTCTATAACAGCAAGCTGGGAAACCGGGTACTTGTGGCAAATAATTTCAACGGAACAATGGAAGTTGACGGCGCGGGAGCCGCGCTGGAGGAACTTCCGGCAATGGCCCTGACCGGGCATGAAGGCGATCCCGCCGCCATAAAGATAAGCAGGCGCCTTCTGGCAGGTGAAAGACTTTCCGGCGAGATAATCGTCCTTGTGAACGAGGATGAGACTGCCATGGCAAAATACATTGCCAATCCCATGATCAACGATACCTGCATGAGGATTGCCAAAAAAGCACAGGGCATAGTGACTCCCACTCCTGACAGGCGTCTTTCCTCCAGCGTAACGGACATGCAGATTGCATTGGATGCGTCCTATCACAATCCCACATTCAATCATGGAGCAGTGGGATACCATGCTCCGTTCCTGGGATGGCGCGGATGGTACGGCGCATCCATAGCCGGCTGGTTCGACCGGGTACGGGGTGCAGTGAGGGCGCATTTGAAGACCATGCAGAGAAGCGATGTACCTGAAAAGGTATGGTACGACGGCGCCGACAGGCCGGATCTGGACCATGAGGGAACCCAGTACCACCACATACAGAATTCCAACGGCAGGCTTACCCCGCTTCTGGACAGCGATGACATATATGATATGCAGGAAGTTGCCGTCGATATGACATTCCACTATCTGGAGCGCTCCGGCGACCTGGAGTTGGGCAGGGAGATATTTGATGACCTGGCAGAGATCCTGGCATGGGAGGAAAGAGTGCTGGATCCGGACGGGGATGGGCTGTACCAGAGCTTCCTGAATACATGGATTTCCGACGGGCATGTTTACAATGGCGGAGGATGCGCCCAGGCAAGCTGCTACAATTACTACGCCAACATGGAGATGGTGCGCCTGGGAAATGCGATCGGCAGGGACACGGCGGTGTTCCAGGCACGGGCGGACAAGATTATGGACGCAATGCAGAAGCATCTCTGGATAAAGAATCCGGGCATATTCGCCGAATATATTGATACGATAGGCAACAGGCTTCTGCATCCTTCGCCTGAACTTTCCACCATTTATCTGGCATCGGAATCACGCATGGCCACGCCTAAGCAGATGGCATCCATGCTCAGTTTTACTGAAACAGAGATACGCAGTGCAATTACCCGCAATCGGGGCGGCCGCCTGGCATACTCTGCCAACTGGCTGCCCAAGAAATATTCCACCTGCGGCATATTCTCCGCTGAGAATGCGGCGCTTGCTCTGGCGTATTTCAGAAACAGAAACGCCGCCGGCGGTCTCCAGCTGCTGGATGGTCTGCTGGATGCCTTTGCCATGAGTGCCACGCCCGGTACGATTTCACATGTGTTGGCGGCATCCGGCGCGGACGACAAGGGAGACTTGGACTTCACGGATGTCTCAAGCATGTATCTGCGCCTTATTGTGGAAGGACTGTGGGGCGTGGAATACAGGCTGCTTTCCAACGAAATTACTATTGCTCCTCAGCTTCCAGATAATTGGGGCAAGGCGGGATTGCGCCTGAGTGACTTGAGCCTGTCATACGTTTCAACAGGGGACGGTGAACGGCAGTTGAGGATTTCCACACCTCTTAAAGCAAAAATAAGCGTGATTCTGCCCGGCGACGCTACGGAGATCAAGTGCAACGGCAAGAATCTGCGCGGCAAGCTGGACCGCTCATATCCGGAGCCTGCCATGGTTCTGGTTCTGCCTGAGGGGTCGGACAGCTGGCTTCTGTCCTTTGTGTCCCATTCTACTGCGGGCGAGGCTCCCGGGCTGCTTACGGAAATACCCGAACGCCCGGCCCATCCCCTGCCTCCTGAAAATCTTGAGGCTGTGGACTGCAGCGGTGCATTCAATGTGGAGATGACACGCATATACGAGCGTGATTTCCTGTCTCCCCGCCCCGAAGGCTACTCCATAGGCGCCAGAAAGTGCGGGCGCTACGCATGGGAGTGGAACCACTACGGCCACAATGAAGTCGTGGTAAACGATGATGCGCTGCGCAATGCACCCGGCGGTGTCTACAGGCTGGATTCCGGATGGAGCTTCAGCACGCCTGCTTCCGGAGATAATGTGGCATGTGTATCAGTTTGGGATAATTTCCCGACGGAGATAAGCATACCGCTTGACGGCAAGGCGAAGGCGCTTGTCTGCTTTGTGATAGGCGGGACCAACGCCATGCAGAACGGTGTTGTCAATGCGGAGATATGCGTGAACTACAAGGGCGGCGGAAAATCTGTTCTGCCGCTTGTGAATCCTGTCAATTTTGATGATTTTCTGGTACAGAACATAGAGCAGTCCGCTGAATGTTTCTATTTTGCGGATGGATGCCACGGTCTTGTGCAGCGCATAGAACTGAGTCCCAGGAAGGAGCTTGAGTCGTTTACAATAAGAGGTGTGGCTAACGAAGTCATACTTGGTTTGCTTGGTGCGGTCCTTGAGAGATAGATTGTATTTTTAACGGAGAAAGCACATGAAAAAGATTCTGCTTGTATTATTTTGTGCGGCTTTAGGTCTTGTTGCTGAGATTGTCAAGCGACCGGATGCGGATACGCTTTGGCTTGAAACGGGCAAGAATATGAAGTTTGGAACCAAGAATTACTGTGGTGACTGGGTGAAACAGAATGTTGAGGTCACGGAGGCTGAGGATGGTTTTATAGTGGCGCCTCTGGAAAACAAGAAGGGCAGTCTCGGTATTGCCATTCCAGTTTCACCGAAGGCCCCATATCTGGAATTTGAGCTGGAAGTCCTGGAAAGCAAGAAAAACGGGGCATATCTGCTTTTCCCCTGGTTCGTCAACATTGGTCCGGGATATCAACAGCAGCAGGCCATAAAGGACGGCTATTACGTGGTCAATGTGATAGAGAACTTCAAGTACAAAAAGGGTACAACTGCGTACATGAGCCTTACTATTGCAAATGCCAAGATCAAAGTAAAGAACTTGCGCATGACCAGTGCGCCCAAGTACAAGTTTGATGTGCAGTTCCGGGATCATGAAACTGGCACCCCCCTGAGAATGTCCGCAGTTGTGGAGTTGTCCTTTGCCACAAAGGAGGAGAAACTCCCTGAAAAACTCCGCGTGAACTATATAGATGCGCTGGAAGACAAGATTCTTGAAATCAGCGGAAACAACAGAGTATATCTTACTCCTGAAAAAAACAACGGGGGCACTCTCTACGCAAATCCTGAAGTCACTTCACTGGGATGGCGCAATACACACACTGCCGGAACCGTCATGATGATTGCAGACGGATTGAAAAAGCCGGTTATCACATGGCTGCCATACACATGGGTACAGCCGTCACTCAAGCGCACAGCACAGGCACTTCCTTCATCCTATGACTGGATAAAGGACATTCGCACTGAGCATCCCCGCATATTCATCAACAAGGACACTATTCCTGTGGTGAAAGCCTGGGCAAAGGAGATAGGCTGCAAGCAGATACTTCTTGATGCAGACACATTTGAAATCGACGAAACAAAGACAGAGAAGAAGCGGGGAAATATAGGAGATAAGAAGCCCTACAAGACCCAGGCTGTGGAAGTTCTGGTTCCATACGAGCCCGAGGCCATGACCTGTGCAATAGCCTATATACTCACGGGTGAACAGAAATATGCAGACAAGTGCTTCCGTATTTTGAAGCATTGCCTCCGCGCCTATCAGGACTGCGCAGAGAAGCGCACTGCCATCAACTGGTATGGCCTGAAGCGCATCACTGCCATGGCAGCCATGGACTGGATATACAATGCCATTCCCGAGGCAGACCGCAAACAGTGGATCAAGGAGTTCGTTGATGTTAATTTGAAATATGCCCGTCATGGATGGTACGGCCCATTCTATGGCCTGAACGGCGGCGCCGGTACCACAAGCGGCTTCTACGGGGACTCAAACAACGAACTTTACATGGGTGTTCTTGCATATCAGGAAGGCATTTGCGACGATCTGGCCATTGAAATGCTCAAGCAGGGCTATGACAAGTATAAGAACTGCATGAACTACCGGGACAGCGTGGCAGAGGATGACGGCATACTCGGTACCACCGCAATGGGCTATTCTTCAGGCCAGTATCCCTGGGCCAGCTATGATTTCCTGGCTTTGTGGCGTACACTTTTCAAGAAGGATGTGAAGCTTCCCAAGTTCAATCATCTTATGTACTACGGTGAATGGTATCAGTGGAACATGCTTCCAGGAAAGGGCAATGTCACCATCAGGGAGTTCGGATTGGGAGACAATGCAAAGACGGACATGCGCATGTGGAGCGTGTCATCGCATCTCTACTATATTGCATCCCTCTACCACAGGGACTATCCTGAAGAGGCGGCTCAGGTGGCGGCTTCAATAAAGAGAATGGACGGTAAATTCAACGTGAACTGTAACAAGGAAACTGCAGCGCCCAAACCCCGCAAGAGCGCTCCCAAATACTATGAATCATTTTTCAGGCGTCTTCTTGCATACGGCATCAAGGGGCTTGAGCCGGGAGAGCTTGCTTCCAGCGGCAAGGCACTTGCCCGTCACTTCCCCATCGGCGGCGTGCTTTTCATGCATGGCTGCGAGGAAAAGGACAAG